>JANYBI010000593.1 GCA_025360875.1 Lentisphaerota bacterium | reverse complement strand
TGCCGTGGTCAGTCCAGTTGTCGATTATCGGCTTTTCATCCAGCCAGAGCCTGACACCGTCGTCGGTAACTGTTATCATGGTATAGGTCGCTGTCGCCGGTGCACGCAAGCGACCAGTCCAGCGCACGGAGAAATTGTCCGGTCCAACGCCTTCACCCGGACCGCCCCCGCCCCATGGAAAGTCAATCACGGGATCGACCTGGACCCGTTGCAACTTGTCCGGGCCAAGATCCCGTCCATCGAAATATTCGCCAATCAGACCGTTCACCACAAAGCTAAATCCCAGCGCCACCTGCTGCATCTGCGGACGCTCCGCGGCAAACTTGTCCGGCTCTCCCTTGAACCCTAGCACAATGAATCCTGCACCCATAGGCGCAACCAGATAGCGCTGACGTGCTCCACTGCCGTCTGCTGGCGTCTTGGCCAAGGTATAATCTATCCGCCAGGCGGACACGCCGTTCCAATACAGCTTCCTGGAGGTCACCTCATCTTTCTCTCCCGTCACTGGCAACAGCTTGCGCACCGCCGACCAATCACCTGGGACCTGCCAGAACGTCGCGGTATAGCTATCCAGTTTCAATGTCTTCCGGCCATCCTCGTCCTTCCAGACATAAGGTGCTGGCGGCTGTATTTCGAAAGACGCGCCTAGAACGCCCATCGGACCAAACCCGGCTAGCGGCAACGAACTGACCGACATATCCCCATCGCGCACCAGATCGCCCAGAGTTATCGGTTTCACCACTTCGGGCGCTACTACGGGCGCCGCTACCGGCTTTGCCGTTTCCTCTGCAGCCGGTTTAGCTTCAGGTTCGGCGACCGGTTTCACTTCGGGTTCTGTAGCAGGTTTCACCTCAGGTTCGGCGACCGGCTCTTCCGCCTGCAACCGTCCCATGGTCACGATACCACCCAATACCAGAAGCAACACTAATACGCAACGCATCGGAAAACCTCCCCACACTCTTTGGTTCCACGTCGAACAAATGAAAGGAATTTTAATCTTTATTTAGATTGAAAGATAGCTAAAGGTTGATAACAAATCAAGGAAACCTCTAAAAATTGGCAAATGGCGCACAACAGCCAATTATGGACTTATTGCGAGGAATATCGCCATCGTCAATCTCACCTATTTCAATCCCGGCACATGCTCTGCTCCAGCGATGATTTTAATGCTGGCACCTTTGAAATCATCTCCAACCGGCTGGCAGCGTCCACCAAGATATTTGGCCAGGAACGCCTCTGCCACGGCAAAAAACGACATATTGTTTTCAGGCCTGGCAAAGCCGTGTCCCTCGTCCGGATAAAGGACGTATGTGACAGGCAGCTTCTTTTTCATCATCGCATTGGCTATCTGGTCGGATTCCGACTGCTTCACGCGGGGATCGTTGGCGCCCTGCCCTATGAGCAGAGGTTTTTTGATGTTTCCTATATAATTGAGAGGGGAATGTTTTGACAGCAGTTTCCTTCCTGCATCGGTGGCAGGATCCCCGACGCGTTTCCTGAATATCTCCATTACAGGTTTCCAATATGGTGGAATTGTCTCGAGAAGAGTGATGAGATTTGACGGACCTACGATGTCCACCCCGCATGCGAATACATCCGGATGGAAGGTAAGACCGGCAAGAGTGGAATATCCCCCAAAACTTCCACCCATTACCGCAATGCGTCCGGGATCGGCTATTTTCTTCCTTATTGCCCAGTTGACCGCATCGATCTGGTCTTCGATGACCTTGCCTCCCCATTCGAGATCGCCTGCATTCACAAAGCTCTTTCCGAAACCTGTCGATGCCCGGAAATTCACGCTCAGGACCGCATATCCGCGGTCGCAGAGCCATTGATGGAGAGGATTGAAGCCCCAGTGATCCCTGCCCCACGGCCCGCCGTGCGGTACAAGCACCATGGGAAGGGGCCTGTCGGGTATCCCCTCCCTTTTGAGATCTGTCCCGGGCGGAAGAGAATAATATGAGACAAGGGCAAGCTTGTCGCGGGACTTGATGACCGCAGGATGCATGGCGGCAAGCGAGAGATCTTCAAGTTCCTTCCGGTCTGTGAAAAGGAACTTCATCTTCCTCTCCTTGCGCCTGAACAGGTAATATTTTGTCGGACCATCGTCCCTGATATAGGAGACAATCCAAACCGAATCGTCAAGGGTCCTGCTCCATACCTCCGGATCGCCAGGGGAAACTGTTTTCAAATATTTGAACTCATCCCTGACCCCGGTATCGAAGAATTTCCATTTCTTGCGTTCGTATATGAAGGAAACGGCCTGGAGATTTTTCTCTGTCGGATGTTTCATGACGTTTCCAGTATCCGATTTTTCGTTTGAAGCGAGCAAGATCTTCTCTTTAGTCCTGAATTCGCATGAGAACAAGGCAGAAGTGTTCCGTCCACGGCTGTCGTTCATGAATATGGTTTTGTCCGTCTTGTCGAAGTCCATGAGGTTGGTCGTGAGTTCATCCTCGCTGGGGATCTTGTCCCATATCGAGATGCCGCCATCCGCATCCACCTTGAAGATTTCGCTGCCGTCGGGAGTTGTCTTAGACAAGCCTCGGAGTTTCAGGCCATTGTCGATTATAAATGAGCTGTATCCTTCGTTCCTGAAGACAAGTTTCAATTCACCGGTGATGATGTTCAATGAATACAGGTCATGCCAGGTTTCATCCCTGTTGTTCAGTGACACAAGCATTGTGTCGGGAAATCTGTAGTTTGTGGCGCAGACCCTGGCCTGCGTCTTCTCGAACGGAGTGAGATCCTTGATCTCATTGTTCCCGAGATTTACAGAATATAACCTCCAGTTCTCGTCGCCGTTCTTGTCCTGCATGTAGACAATATGTGAATTAGTATGAGCCCAGAAATACCAGCGGATGCCTCTCTTCGTGTCGTTCGTGACCGGTTTCGCGTTTTTAATGTCGTCAACATTGGAGATCCAGACGTTCAGAACGCCGTTCAAGGGGGCCAGATAACCGATCTTTGAACCATCCGGGCTGAGGTTCACACCGCACTTGTCAGGATTTCCAAATAAAATCTTCCTGGGTAGCAGTTTCCGCTGCGAATTCTTGTCCTTCATTTTTCTCTCCTATTTTTAAAGCCTCGTGGTCTTTTCGAAGTCCTCGTTGATGAATGCATCACATCCGAGCGACTCCACCAGCGGATCTGCGCTTTCCGCACAGAAGCCCACATGGCTGTGCCGTATCCATCCTTCG
>JANYBI010000532.1 GCA_025360875.1 Lentisphaerota bacterium | reverse complement strand
GTCATACGAGATGGCCCTAGCCGAAAACGAGGTGCTCAAGTCGACACTTGCTACAAATTATCATTTCAATCTCATCGTCGGGGACAGCGAACCTATGCTGAAAGTCTATAGGCTCATTGAAAAGGTTGCCAAGACCAACAGTACCGTACTGATACTTGGCGAGAGCGGTACAGGAAAGGAGCTGGTCGCCAAGGCGCTCCACAATTCGAGCCCCAGGCATGACGGGCCTTTCGTGGTGGTGAACTGCGCAGCCATGCCGGAAACACTGCTTGAATCAGAGCTCTTCGGATATATGAAGGGGGCATTCACCGGAGCCAACACCAACAGGAAGGGGCTTTTTGAAATAGCCAGCAGCGGAACCATCTTCCTGGACGAAATAAGCGCAATACCCCTTTCAATGCAGGTCAAGCTTTTGCGGGTCCTGCAGGAAAAGGAAATCAGGAGGGTCGGAGGCACGGAGAACATTCCGGTCGACATGCGTGTGCTTGCGGCTTCAAATGAAAATCTCGAGGATAAAATAAAAAATGGTGAATTCAGGGATGACCTCTACTACAGGCTGAGCGTGATCCCGATTGAAATCCCTCCGCTCCGCCAGCGGACCGAGGATATCCCGCTTCTTGTAGGGTACTTTCTCGAACAGTTTGAAAAGGAGAACAAGCAGTCGGTGGTGATCTCTCTCGAATCCCTTAAGGTATTGCCGTCCTATAAATGGCCGGGAAATGTCCGCGAACTTGAAAATGTCCTTAAAAGGGTTGCCACGTTATGCGAAAACAACACTATCCAGATCTCCGACCTGCCTGATGCGATAAAATCATCGGCTGGGCAGGGGGGCGCTGGACTGACTAGCGGAGCAAATTCAGAAGCAGCTTCAGGTTCAAATGCGTCAAAGATATTTCGCAAAAACATCAATAAAGTAAAAAAAGGATTTAAAGATGAGAAATAAGCTTTCAATTACTGCTGCCGCAGTTGCGATTTCTGTTCTGCTATGTGTGCTGGGATGTGAAACGACAGACTTCGGCAAGAAGTCAAAGGAGCCCGTAGGCATAATGACTTTAAATGAAATCGTGAAATATCCCAGGGCAAATCAGCTTGAGAAGGAGATCCCTACCTTCAGCGGTAAAACGATCTGGGTGAATACGAACGCATTTCTCCACTCCAGAAATGTCATGGACATAGACATGATTCCGTCCGCCCAGAAAAAGGGATTTTATGATTTGCTGTTGAAACTCGACTACCATGGCAAACTCGCCTGGATGCAGCTCAGCGTCAACAATGCATATGGGGAAGTCGGGTTCTTGATTGACGGAGTCTTCTACCGTTCAATTACTCCCGACAAGATTTCAAGCGAATACGAGGACACTGTGCTGATCAGGGGACCTTTCGATCCGGTTACGGCAAGATCCCTCAAGGATAACGCCCAGGTGAACTACAAGCTCTATAACGGTGACCCTAAGGACAGATCTCCATTGTAAGGATCTCTCCAGCTAAAGAAATATCAACATATGACATCTCCTCAAGATCTTGAAAAGCTATTCTTCGAAGCTGCTGAATCCGACAGGCAGGAGCTTCTCGATTCCCTCCTTTCAGCACTGTCCGGACATGGCGACCTTTCTACAGCGGATATACCGGAACACATATCCCTGCTTCTCGAGAACTGGAGCGACTCAGTGGAGAATTCGCTTCCGAAATCGCTATTCTGCTACAGGCTGTGCGAATTGAATCCGCCCGACTCCCCGCAGTTGAGGAACATCCTTTTCAAGTCTCTGAAGAAAACCTTGACTTCAGATTTTCCAAGAAATTCAGCGGCTGCGGCGCTGGGTCTGAAGGATTTGTCAGTAAAGATACATGAGATATCTATCCGGTTTAAAAAACTCAGGGTCATAAGTAACGGGCAATATTTCTTTTCTGAAAAGGAAAACAAATGGGGGAATATCGTTTCTTCTGACCCGTTGACCGGCGAATTGTCCGTCAAGGAAGTCTCCGGAATAGGAAAAACATACTCCGTGACCCTTCAGAAGGTCCTATCGGAATTCCTGCTGTTTTCAGCGGACAGTGAAATGTTCAAGAAGATTTCATCGAAGAAAAGTCTTTCGGGAATAGGACGTTCCGAATGGATCGTAGCCGTTAAGGCCTTTTCGCTTAATCAGCTTACCGATGCCCAGCTGGACAAAATCGCATTTTTCACTATTC
The DNA here is from genome assembly GCA_025360875.1 of Lentisphaerota bacterium. GTDB lineage: Bacteria > Verrucomicrobiota > Lentisphaeria > Victivallales > GWF2-50-93 > GWF2-50-93. The sequence goes on along the minus strand of JANYBI010000532.1, from coordinate 564 downwards.
TTCCTGATATTATGACATTGGACCAGTTCAACGTCTGGTGGAAAAACACCGGGGCGGCAACATCGGACCCGATTGAAAAGGGCATTGCCTCCGCGAGGAATATTAAGGAGCTGCACGGGACACTTTTGAAATTGCGAGAGAAATCCCTGAAAATACACGCGGCCACGGATGACGAAAAAAAGAAGATCGGCGAATGTCTGTCGAAGGTAAAGGATGAACCAAGTCTCAAGGAACAGATTCTTTTCGCTGAAACAGCCGCCATCCTGTGCGATTTGGGATTCCGGGCGGAACTGATCGGGGAAATCCTTCGTGTCGCAAAGGTAAAGGTTCCTTTCTGGCCCCAGGAGCCCATGATAAACAACACATCCCTTGAAAGCCTCAAGCTGTGGGATGAGATATCCTGCGAACACATTCCCGCCCTTCTCGATGTGACATCGAAACTGTATTCAGGTAAATATCTGTCCGCGCTGATGCTTCACCTGCCGTTCAGGGCCATAAATGCTTCACCTGCCAGCTTCCTGGACTTTGAAACCATGAAAAATGTCGATCCGCTGTCATCAGACA
>JANYBI010000498.1 GCA_025360875.1 Lentisphaerota bacterium | reverse complement strand
TTGCCACCATCGCCGCAAAGATGCACCACATGCTTCTGGAATGCGGAGCAGCAGCGGCAAAAGGCAGAATCAGGGCGACCCACCAGACTATGTTTTTTGGTATGATCATCTTGGAACTGCTATAGCCTCAATCACTTGTTTAACTGTATTCTTAGCATCAAGACCTTCAATCTCGAATTCGGGCCGGATGATTATCCGGTGGCAGAGGACAGGACCGGCGAGTGCCTTTATGTCGTCGGGCGTCACGAAATCCCTTCCGTTCAGAACGGCATAAATTCTGGAACTCATCACCAATGCTTGCGTCGCCCTCGGGCTGGCGCCCGCAAGAATCGCCGGATTATCCCTGGTCCGCCTGACTATCTCGACGATATAGTTGACTATCTCCTCCCTTATAACGACCGAGCTGAGCGAAGCCTGCAGTTCCGGAAGCGATTCGGAACTGATCACGCTCCGGACCGCCCCGGAATCAAGGATCTTTTCGGGGGAATTTCCCTCGAGCATCCTCTTCGCAAGTTCAAGCTCGTCGCTGCGCTCGGGATACCCCATGTTGATCATCATCAGGAACCTGTCCTTCTGCGCCTCAGGCAGAGGATAGGTGCCTTCGTATTCAATGGGGTTCAATGTCGCGAAAACCGTGAAGTTCCGGTCGAGCTGATAGTCCTTTCCGTCGATTGTGACTTTTCGCTCCTGCATGCACTGCAGCAGCGCGGACTGTGTCTTGGCGGGTGCCCTGTTTATCTCATCTGCGAGGAGTAATGAAGTGAAGACAGGCCCTTCCACAAGGTTGAATTCATTCTTCTGCAGGTTGAAGACGTTAGTGCCGATTATGTCGGACGGCATCAGGTCCGGAGTGAACTGGATCCTCTTGGAATCGCAGTCCATCGTCCTGGCCAACGTCCTCACAAGCAATGTCTTGGCGATGCCAGGAACTCCCTCGATGAGGGCATGGGAACCGGACATGATTGTGACGAGGACCAGATCGATGACATCTTCCTGGCCGATCAGCACCTTAGCTATTTCCGACTTGGTCTCGGATAGCACTGTTTTCAGTTCATTCAGTGTCTTCATGATTTTCTACCAAACCTCCTTTCGCGTATTACCGCGCAGATTTTGTTGTATATGTCACTAGGCCTTTCATGGCTTTTTCCTATGATTTCCCCGACTTCCTTCACGATGTCGGAAGACATGTTCGTCAGGTTCGCGCTCCTGGACCATTCGTCGTAGCAGACATTAATAATCTTCTTTTTCCCGACGGACATGCCGAGAAGGTTCACAAGTCCTCTGAAACTGCCGCACGTGGAACTTATCACATTGCCGCCGGTGGCAGCGCAGTCCACGCGGATGTTTGAAACGGTTAAAAAGTTTTTCCACAGCATCAGGATTATAATCAGCAGCATGACTGCGATGAAGGCGCCAAGACTGCTCTCTTTCACCAGCCAGACGATATTCCTTTCCTCGTTCATGCCATTGAGATATTCGTCGAAAATGATTGTGCGATGCGTTCCCGCGAGCCAGCTCAGGAATTGCGGATCTGGATTTTTGAAAAGCGCCTCGTTCGATATCATGTAGCTGTCCGTGCCTACGACCACGCTTCCCTTTCCAATCATCCTTTCGGCGAGAATCGTTTTCCCGCCATACATGAAAACGGTTTCCCAGCTGTCCTGTGGCAGGTCAAGATATATGGTCGAATAGAGCGGCACGGGCCTGAAAGTCTTCCTGAACTTTTCTTCGGGAACTGCCAGCCGGGATTCAGTGGAGATTCCCAGCGGGCGGAATTCCAGATTGAGCTTCTCTTTGATCCTGAAGGCCGTCTTATTGCCCAGGACATGCTTTTCCCCGGCTTTATTGCTTAGGGATTTCTTCTTTCTCCCGCCATCCCCTTCGCCCAAATGTTTTTCATCCGGATTCATGAGGAATATTGCGAGCCTGCCGCCGTTCAGGACGAAATTGTAGATATCCTGGTCGAATCCCTCGGTATTAAGAAAAATATCCGGATTTGTAAACAGTACCGGATGTACGCCCGGAATTATGAGGGTGGTATCGTTTTTTACTGCAAGTTCCCTGAATGGGCGCATGTTTCTTCCTGTATTCCCGTTATTTGCCAGGGTGTAGGTTTTGTAGAGCGCCTTGGTTCCGAAAGGATCGACCCTCATGCTCGAATATGGAGGATAGATGTCACCCCTTGAAAAGCGCTGCTGCATGATTTCCGCCATCGTCCAGACCATCAGGACAACCAGCAGGATGCTAAAGACAATAAGATGTTTTTTCATCCACTTCATGTTTGAAAGCCTTTGAGCAGTTCATAGTTTTTCCTGAATGATTCGAGAACCTCCGCGTCGACATCGCCTTTTCCGTAGCACACCTTTTCGAAAACGATGAGGTTTTCATGGAACACAGAGGCTATTTCAGGTCTTCTCCTCATCTTTCTCCGGAGCTCCCTGTAATAGTCGCTGTTCGTCTTCGCCCTGTTCAGGACGAGGATATTCTTTGTGGATAGCGTGCTCAGACATGCCATGAAAAAGGCCCTCAACGCCGATTTCATGTCCCCTCCCGCAATAAAGTCGAGCGCCATCCTAGCCCATTCCGAATCATCATGCTTGTCGGCCGAAATATCCTCGATCGCAATTTTCCGCGCGATTCCCGCAACTGCGACAGCTGCATGTCTTTTCGCGCGATTCCTCTTCAAAAAATAGATTAGCAGGAACACCGCCACCGCGGCTGCGGCAAGGACGATCGAGATCAGAACGGCGTTTTCCCCGACAAGACGCTTCCATGTTCTTTCTCCACCTTTTTTGAAGAAATATCCGCCCAGGAATTCCAGCACTTCGTCCATGAACTCCTTAACTTTCTCTAGATATCTTTCGATTGTCAGCCATATCCCGGCGGGATTTTCCTTCATCTCCTCCACGGGAGGCATGTGCCAGGAGAATTGCCTTTCCTTCAGTACCTTGTCAAGGGAACTGCGGATTTCCTCTGGCGGAATGGGTGAAACAGTTCCCGTAGAATCCGCGGACAGAGGGATAGTGTTTCCAGCTGCAGCCGCAGGCAGAGTCAGAAATACCGACAGCACCATTGCAATAGACACTGCATGACGGGAAAGCATGGATCCCGAAATTCTTGCGAAGTCCGCGATTATGTCGTAGCCTTTCGTAGCCGATTCTTCATAGAACACGCGTACCGTAAATGCAGTCTTCACAATCGGGTCAACGACAAGCAGGACTATCCCAAATAAAACCGACAGGAACGTGGTGTTGAAAACAATGTTAAAATAAATGGCGGAACTGCCCAGGGAGAAGGTGCTTTCCATGCCAAGAAAAGTCTTGATGAACCATGAGATTGCAAAGATGATGGTCACCGCGTTGACCGCCGTCATCAGTCCGACACAGAAGAAGATCACCTGCAAAAAGCAGTTCTGATGGAGCATGTACAACATATGCCGGAATGACTTGGAAATGCTTTTCCTGATATCCCCATTTTCCGAGGCGATGAATACGGCAAACGAATTAAAGAAGGCGCTGGTCAGCGGAATTGTGACGAATAATATCAACGATATGAACCTTATGAAAAGTCCGGCCGTCTGGACAATTCCCTGTGAAACGAAAATTTTGACCGTGGCGCGCAAGTCGAAAGGCTCCCCATCAGCTTCACTCATGATCAATTTGCCGGTTACTTTCCGGCAGAAAAGCGACTGGATGAAATTCTTCCACATGAATAGCAACACCATCATAAACGAATATTCGCCAGCCTTGTCGAACGCCAGCACCGAGAACGACATGTCGTTTACGAAAAGTACAAGCCCGGCAACAAAAGGCACCATGCCGATCATGTGAAGGGGGAGGAGTTCCTTCCAGTTCTGGCGCAGAATGTTGAAGGATTCCTCGACGATGTCAATCGCCGTCCGTCCGGAAAAACCGTCCTTCGCGTTAAACTTCATTTTTTTGTTCTTATACGCCATCGTGCTTTCCAGTCGCCATGTTGAATCGGTCATGCAGGAACTTTCAACATCCATCAGTCCATTCATCCATCGAAAACTTGTTTCGAACGTTATTCCATGCGTCTTCTCCGAAAACGCCATAGGTTTATTTGCCTCAATGCCCCCTCGGTTTCTCGGTGGAGGCCTGACCGGTGACCACCGAGCCGTCGTGGTATTTCTGTGGAATTGAAGCGAGAAACACTGATATCTGGAAGAAGAAGTACCAGGAGGACATCATGCTGATCAGGAATGCGGCGGCCATCATGTAGAAGCCCAGCCCCTTGCCCTTTCCGCGGAGCGAATCGAGGTTTTTCCTCAGGCATTTCAGGCAGAGCATTCTGCCGTTGTGTTCCGTGACACATTCCCTGCAGAAGAAACCGGAGCATTCCGGGCATCGCGCCGCCGCCTCGCGGTCCCCGTGGTATTCACATCTGGTGTGTTTCAGTTTGTTCGAGCCGACTTCAAAATGCGGCCTAGGAGAACTCGATACTCCATTTTCAACCACCATCTGGCGGCTGGAGGACTGGGCTTCTCCCAACGGAAACTGGACTTTTCCAATTGGCTCATCCATTTATCCGAGTGCCTTTCATTAGCCCCGCCCAAATAATAAATCCGAAATATCTTACGTTCCAATATTACCCGGCAGTGTTTCCTGCTGAGGCGGCGGGATCGGCTCCTTCACGGGCATCGCCCCTTGCGCCTCGGTTATCTGCTCCTTCATGAGTTTCACTACCTTCAAGGTTTTCCTGTAGAATCCCCTGAAGGCTTCCTTGTCATCTCCGGCAATAGTTTTAATTACAGTCTTCGAGGATGATCCGCAGAAAATGATGATAAAGAGCAGAATAATAAAAAGGGCAGCTGATATAATTTCAAAAACAATCACTCCCTCCTCCATTTTTTCGATGTAGAAAAATACAATCCCCCCCAGCGAAAGCAACAGGAGCAACGATATGACAGAATACATGATGTACCCAGCCTTAGTCTTGCAGACCGTGATATACTGGATGTCCTTGAAGTAATATCTGCGGTATTCCTCAAGGAACGGACTGCGCTGATGTGATATTAGAAAATGATCTTCAGCCTTCCATATCTGTTTGGCACTTGTAAACAGACCGAACGGGGTACTTATTTTCGCCAGCTTCCTGTATGTGTCCATGGAAACCTCATAATTGCTACTTTATCAAACCCGAAACCGTGGCGACAATCAGAAATCCAATCAGTCCCAGCCCCAGCACCGAGATGATCATCGCCGCTACAAACCTCCACTTGCGTCTGGCATAGGGAGTTTTGATCTTTTTCCAGCAGTATATGCTTCCGATGAAAGATATCGGAAGAATCAGCCATGAAAAATAGCAGGTCAAAAGGCCGATCAGCGAAAGGAAGTAGAAAAGTTCGTCATATAGGAACGCCTCCTTTGTGAAAGTCGCTATCTCCTTCTTGCCGGCTTCGAAACATTTGGGGCATAATAGCTTGCCCCCGATGTCAAGTTCGCAGAGCTTGCATAGGAACACCCCGCATTTCGAACAGCTTGTAACTGCGGATTTCTCCAGATGGAAAAAACAGACCGCCTCGCTGTCCACCACTATTTTTTCAGGGAGCTGCCCTTTTTCAAAATCCCTGAAGAAGGCCGGGAAGATGTGGATGTGGATTTTTCCACGGCACCAGGGGCAAGTCACGGCACCGTCCCCGGGAATGGATTCCGGAGCAAGAAGCTTCTGGCATTTTGGACATTTCAGTTCGGGCATCATTCCTTATAGACCACCCTCGTATTGCAGATCCGATCGTGGAGCGCCCTCTTCTCGGCATCAAAACCTGCCATGATGTACCCGATGAACAAAGTGAGCATTCCGCTGAGCCAGTCACATGCAAAATAGCGTCCGATCGCCTTTCCCACGCTGATTTTCCCGGTGCCGTCGGCGTTGATGACCTTCAATCCCAGGGCCATCTTGCCAGGAGTTGCATTCTTCTTGACAAGGAACCAGGCGCAATACAACATTCCTAAACCTATGCTTAAAGTCCAGTTCAGGAGCGTGAACGCAAGCACGATGATCGTCTCATTGGCGGAACCCTTGACCATCGGAGGTATGATCACACCGATTATCGTAAGAGGGAGGCCTATGAGCATAAGAATAAGTCCGTCGATGAATTTCGCTGCAAACCTTATCCAGAAGCCTCC
>JANYBI010000484.1 GCA_025360875.1 Lentisphaerota bacterium | reverse complement strand
ATAAATTGTTGGCATTACATTTTAAGTTTTATAAATTTTCTTAGCCTCAAAATTATAGAAAAAACGCTTCAAACTGTCGAAAACAAGTCATGCTGATAGGGTCTATCAACAATGGCACGATTGATAGCCTCTTCCGCCAAGGGTTTTCGATTTACCAGTATGAAGCGGAGGCGCTTGAGATCGGACCGCGTAAAAAAGCCGGCCACCATGCGCGGATTCGCAAGTCCGACTTCCCAGAACCACGTCGTCAGGCCGTTCGCCATGAAGCCGAACGGGGCAAACGGCTGCTGCTTGGAAATGCTGTCGATGTATAGGCGAAGCTGCTCCTATCCTTCGCGGGGATTGCGGGACGTGCGCTTGCACTCGACAACCGCGAGGACACAGCCGTCCTCGTCATACAGACAGTTGTCGGTTATGCCGTCGGAGCCTATACTTCCGTATGGAGCATGCGCCTCCTTCACGGCATAAGCGGCCGGAACTTCACGGCAGATTTGAGTGCGATCATCAAGCTTCCAGCCAGCTTTTTCCAGTTGACGGTCAATCAGCTGTCCACGTGTTTGATGTTCATTTAGATTCATATTGAGCTACCGATCATTTCCCGTTAATCTCCTTCTCAAGCTTGGCCAGTATCTCCATTATCTCATCGAACGCCGGATACTTCCCAAATATCATGTTCCCCATTTTGGCATAGTCCAACTTCAGCGGTCCAATCACATGGTCTGGCGGAACAAGCCTGAACGTGCCGGACACTGCCTTGTCGTAGTTCGCCCATGCCCTCGGATAGAACTGCTTCTTGAACTCGACGACATTCCGCATGAGCTCCGTGTCCGGTAGCGCAGACTTCTTCACGGGAGACTGGCATATCATCGCCGTATCGTAGTAATGGCGTGAATATCCTGGTGGCTGAGGCCTGTTCTCCGGTCTGAACGCCTCTTGGTGCAGTATCGTGATCTTTTCCCAGAACGTCCTCTCGGCCTTGATCGCCTTCACCTTGCATTCCTTCTTCTCGAAGACATCAGGGAACGCATCTGCGGAATAAGGACTGATTCCATATTCCTCATTCGGTACCCACGCTGCAAGAGGCCCTATTTCAAGCTGGATGTACGCCCTGAGGTAGCTGTCGCTGAACGAGGCAGGGAAGCTGATATTCACTATGTGCGGATCACTGTGGCTTATTTCAGCCGTACAGCATGGAGTAACGGCCTTTCTGATCTCCGCCAGCATCTTCTCCCTGATGTAAACCTGCGCAGACTCGTTGATACCCTCGTTGAAAAGATCCTGATGGGTCTTGGATCTCTTCGCCTTGGGATTCTCCTCTGTGAGCAGCCTCCAGTCGATTATCAGGTCTATGTCCTCGGAAAACCGCTCTATCAGGTGGAACACCTTCGCCAGCGATGTGCCGCCCTTGAACAGTATAACCTTGGAAAGTTCAGGATGTCCAAAGAGCCTGCCGAGCATCCAGCATACCCAGAAATCCTTTTCAACTATCGCAGGACGCATGCCGCGCATTTTGGCGGTTTCTGTTACCAGTTCCATGCGTTTCTCCGCAGGCCATAGGGCTATCTTATCCATCCTTATCCCCTTTCCTGCAAATGCGCTGGACTGCCTCGAATATCCAGTCCGTTCTGAAACGCGCATCCTTCAGGAGCTGCCTCTTGTGCTTTTCTGGAAGTTGCCTCCTGATCTTATCGATCATGGCATCATCGACATTTTCCCTTCCCATGTACTTCAGCGCCTGTATGACAAGATCGCTGCTCTCGTCGCCGGTCATGTTCTTCGGGGCGGTCTGCTTGAAATAGATGATGGAATTACCGATCTTCAGGGTCTTGGAAGGACCATCGGAAAGATAGACCACTTTTGCCGGTACCTGTGTGGAGAGGCCAAGCATATTGGCGGCAATAGCACCCGACGGCTGTATCCTCCATCCGTTCTTACGAGCCATAGCCCGTGCAACCTGGTCTATGTCGGGACTAAGTGTAGTCTTAAGTGTTTCGCTGTAACTGGGGACATCGTAGAGTCCCCATCCGAAACGCCTGACGCTTCCGGCGCGGACGAGGCGGGAAAGGGACTGGTCAATGGCGTCGCGCCCGGCAATCCCGAGGAAATCCTTCTGGGAGAAGCACCATCCCTTCTTCTGCCGGGATATTTCAGCAAGTATCCTGTCACCGACCGTCTTCATGTCAATCTTCCTCTTGTTCTGTCAGAAAATATACCCCTTAATTTCTGACAGTCAAGATTACGCTTTGCAACAAAGTTAATATATTAATGAAATTTGAAATTGCTGCCGGCAAGATGCCGGCGCTCCGGTACGCCGATACTCCGTTTCACCGTTTCAAGATCTCGGGCATCCTCCTTTGGAGGACCGAGTTACTTTTTCAGATCGGGGCTTCTGTCGAACTCTATCCGGTATCGCTGTATGATTCCGGCGGTCGACTTCCTGGCCTTTTCAGCGTCGATGACAATCCTGTTGTTGTCTTCAAAGACTAACTCGATGAATCCTGTCTTTATATTTTCAATCTTGTCGATCAGATCCCTGAGATTCCTTACCTTCTGTGAATTGACGGTTTTCACCGAGGAATAGCGGAAATTCTGATAGCCCATGTTCACATCGTCGGCAAGAACTCCTGAAAGGACGACAACCTGGTCGCGGTCGTCAGTCACTTCCCCCTTCATCGCGAGACCCACAAGTTCTATCGGCGCCTTGGACCAATCTCCCCAGGTGTCAAGGTAATTCTCGGTAAGGGGCACCAGGAGAAGTCCGCCGATTATGTAATATGAGGGCAGGATATCATAGGCGCGTTGCGGCACGAGCTTAGTTCCGGCTCCGAGCACATAGTCGAAGTCGACCGTCTTGCCTTCGCGGAGTATCTTGAGCTTGAGCTTGTCCCCGATATGCTTCTGCCAGATCAGGTGTCCGAGGAAGATAAGTTCGCCATCCCTGAACGGCACGGACGCATCGTTCGCAATCTTGATTCCATCAATCTCCAGGATTACATCATTCAGCTTGAACTGCCCTTTCTTCTTCTCCGGCTCGGTCAGGTGGGTGACAAGCACGCCGGTCTGGGCATCGGCCATTCCCGCCCATTTCCTGAGGTCGGAGTTTTCCATGATGCTCACGTCGAGATCTATGTCGGGAAATCCGTCGAACTTTCCGTCCTTTATATCATCGAGGAAATGGGATATGATCGTCGCGGGGACCATGTATCCGATGTTCTGCTCCTCGCTCATGCCCTGGAATGCGACTCCGACTATTTTCCCATCCTTTACGACCGGGCCTCCGCTGTTGCCGGGGTTGAGGGCGGCATCGATCTGTACGGAAAGGAGATATTTGCCGCTATGGGAATAAATGGTGGGCTCGATTCTTGAGACAACCCCTTCCGTGATGGAGATATTGTCTCCTCCCACAGGATAGCCCATGACGGCGACCTTGTCCTGCAGGAAAGGGAGTTCTCCGATATCCATGGGCACCATGCCTTCCAGGAAACCGGCATCTTCGACTTTGAGGAGCGCCAGATCACACTGGTGTCCGGCAATCACCAGTTTCGCCACATATTTCTTCGGATCACCCTGTTTCCTGACCATTATGAAGGTGGAGTTGGCGACGACATGGGCGTTCGTAAGGATCAGGCCGCCCTTGATCACACAGCCGGAACCGGAACCGGAGGCCTGGGGGTAGTTCTGCCATGGCTGATGGTAGTCGGGATTGCTCTGGACTGTAAAAACCTTGACCACGGAAGACTTGGGGCTGACGTCGTTCGCCGGAGCCGTTAATGCCAGCAGCAAAGCGCAGGCAAGTACAAATGAACTCATGATTCTCATGGATATCTCCTAGTAATTAATTGAGCGATTAAACTACAGCAACGGGGCGAATTGACAACCGACGGAAGCAAACGTAGTGCGTCAGTTTCTATTGTATGCGATGAATTCAGGTAGGGCGCTCTCGGCGAGAGCGCCGCGGACGCCTCGGCGAGGCGTCCCTACTTTGGAAATAAAAACTAACACATAGAAGCTTCCCTCAGATTTTCTCATTTTTGAGGCGTAAGCCATTTGTTTTTCACAGGTTTGATACGATATTTATACTCTATATAGCAAGCAATAGAAACAAATATGAAGGGTAGGTGCGTAATTTAAAATGTCTTCAGACACAGATTCGCAACCTCGTCATTTATTTTTAACAGTTCAAAAAACCTGCAAAATTTTTCCCCGCGCCCTTTCCACGCCTGCACTTTTTTCTTCAGCGATCCAGCTTCACATAAGCTCCGTCCGCAATTATAATCCAGGGAAACCGGTATGAGAATTGCTGTTGCATACAGCAGTAAAAAAGGTCTTCAGAAAGAGTACAAAGAGCACCTTGAGGACATCCTCATCGACCAGGAGGAGGAGCCTCCGCCTAGTGATTTCTTCGCGGAGGGCGACAGCGAGAGCACGATCAACGCGGTGCTTGAAGCCTTCCGTTCGAAGGGTCACAATGTCTGCGGCATCGAAGCCGATGATAGAGCTCCTTTCAAACTTGCCAAGTACCGTCCCGAAATGGTTTTCAATGTCGCCGAAGGTCTGTTCGGTGATTTCCGCGAATCCTACATCCCGATGGTCTGCGAAAGGCTGGGCCTGCCCTGCTCCGGTTCCGGACCATTGACATTGGCGGTCTGTCTCAACAAGGCAAGGACCAAGGAGATACTCAGCTACCATTCCATTCCTAACGCCAGGTTCATGACCGTGTTTCCCGGAGAAAAGATAAACCTTGAAGGCTTCAAGTTCCCTGCGATCATCAAACCTGTGGCCGAGGGGAGCAGCAAGGGGATCTTCGATGACTCCGTGGTCGATGATGCGAAATCCGCAAAGCGGAGAATCGCGGAGAAGATCAGGAAATACCGCCAGCCGGTAATTGTCGAGGAGTTCCTTGATGGCAGGGAATTCACAGTCGCCATATGGGGTAATGGCAAAGATGCCGAAGTGCTTCCGATAGTTTCCATCAGCTACGACGAGCTGCCTGAGACCGCGCATAAGATCTATTCATATGAGGCGAAATGGGTCTGGGACACGCCGGAGAAACCTCTGGACATCTTCAAATGTCCGGCGGATCTGGATCGGAAAGAGAGGAAACTCATCGAGGACACTGTCAAGAAAACCTGCGCCGTCCTGGACGTGCGCGACTGGTGCAGGGTCGACATAAGGCTTGATTCCAAGGGGATTCCGAATGTGCTTGAGCTTAATCCGCTTCCTGGGATTTTACCGAATCCTGAGGATAATTCATGTTTTCCGAAGGCGGCAAGGACCGCCGGATACACGTATGCTGAAATGCTGGACAGGATCGTCGGGATCGCTGCGAAAAGGTACGGGCTGGGCAAATGAGCAAGAAAAAACTCAGGATACTGATCGCCTATAATGATCCGGCCGACGCCGGCGCAAACGATCTTGACTACATATCCGAGGTTGCCGTGAAAAAAGAGGCCGACATCGTGTATGACACCCTCATGAAAATGGGACACAGTCCGGCGCTGATGACTGTCAGCGGCATCGAGGAGAACATGGCGGAGATAAATGATTTTTCGCCCGACATGATCTTCAACCTGTGCGAAGGGTTCCGCGGGCAGTCGAGGCATGAGATGCACATAGCGGGACTCTGGGAGATTTTGGGGATACCATATAGCGGAAACAGTCCTATCACGCTGGGAATTTCGCAGAACAAGGTGCTGGCCAAGAATATTTTCAGAGCGAACGGAATTCCGACACCTGATTTCGAGGTGTTTGAAAAAGTTCCGGACAGGACATCGCTGTCATTTCCGGTAATAGCCAAACCTTCAAGTGAGGATGCGAGTCTTGGCATCAGCCAGAATTCCATGGTGGAAGACATCGAAGGTCTCAGGGCGGCAGTATCCTCGCTGCTTGAGAAATACAGGGAGCCGGTCCTGGTGGAAAAATTCATAGACGGCCGCGAATTCAATGTTTCAATAATAGGGGGGAATCCCGCGAAGGCGCTGCAGATTTCCGAAATAGATTTTTCAGGTTTCGACGGGGATACTCCGAAGATAACCGGATACGAGTCGAAGTGGCTTGAGGATCATCCCCTGTACAGGAAGACACCTTCGGTATGTCCGGCCAGGATCGGGACAGCTCTCAAGAAGAAGCTTGTCTCGACGGCACTTGAAGTATACGGGGTCCTGATGGGCAAGGATTACGGGAGGGTGGATTTCAGGGTTGACGCGAAAGAGAACATCTACGTGCTTGAGTTCAATCCGAATCCGGACATTTCGCCGGACGCAGGATTTTCAAAGTCCCTGCTGGCTTCCGGGCTGGACTATGAGACATTCATCGGGAAGATAATAAAGGACAACACAGGTATTTAATCCTTATGGTTACGATAAGAGATCTTATACAGGCGGACCGGGATCCTATAAACAGGATACTGGTGGAGACGCTGATGTTCACAAATGACGAGGTGGCGGTGGCGCTTGAACTGACCGACGAGGTCATTTTCAACAAGGAGCAGAAGGACTACATAGTGCACGTGGCTGAAATCGAAGGGCATGTGGCGGGTTATATCTGCTACGGGCCGACACCCGTCACGCAGAGCACCTATGATATTTACTGGATTGCCGTGGCTCCCCATATGCAGCAGAAGGGTGTGGGGAAGAAGCTGCTGGACTTCGTGGAGAACGAGGTAGCTTCAAAAAAAGGCAGGCTGATAATAATAGAGACGTCATCGCAGCACAAATACGAGCCGACGAGGAATTTCTATTCTCGCAACCATTATGTGATAGAGGCCAAAATAAAGGACTTCTACAGCGAGAACGACGACAGGCTCATTTATATAAAAAGGCTTAAATGACAGTGAACAAGGAGGCTCAGATCATGAAAGAGGATAATTGGCGAAAGGTTTTGAAGCGAAGTATCACTTCGGCAAAGGTCCTTTCCGAGAAATTCGGGATTCCGCTCGAGGAGCTTGAGGCTGTCGAAAGGAATTTCAAGATCAGGATCACCCCCTATTATTTTTCCCTGATAAAGGAAAAGGACGATCCTATCTACAAGCAGGTGGTTCCAGATATCAGGGAGCTTGAAAACAACGATCTGTTCTCGGATCCGCTTGCCGAAGACAAGGATTCGCCTGTGAACAACATTGTCCACCGCTATCCCGACAGATGCCTTTTCCTCGTGTCGCCGACCTGCGCATGCTACTGCCGTTTCTGCACACGGAGCAGGAAAGTAGGAGATCCGGAAAAGATAAACATGAAATACATCGACGAGGGCATAGAATACATCAGGAAGCATACTGAGATACGCGATGTAGTGATATCCGGAGGAGACCCGTTCCTCCTGGAGGATTCAAAGCTCGACCACATCCTGAAGAAACTCAGGGCGATCAAACACATTGAAATCCTCCGCATCGGCACCAGGGTGCCATGTGTCCTGCCCCAGAGAATCACACCAAACCTTGTCAAAGTGCTGAAAAAATACCATCCACTCTTCATCAACGTCCATTTCAACCATCCTGACGAGCTGACGCCTCTGGCAGTCAAGGCTCTTGGCAGGCTTGCGGACGCCGGTATCCCTCTCGGTAACCAGACTGTGCTTCTCAAGGGGGTCAACGATGAGCCTGAAGTCATGAAGGAGCTCATGCACAGGCTGCTTCTGGCCAGGGTGAAACCGTATTATATCTACCAGGCCGACATGGTCGACCGCACTGAACATCTGAGGACATCGGTCCAGAAAGGCCTTGAGATCATCGAAAGCCTGCGTGGCTGGACTTCAGGAATGGCGGTGCCCCATTTCGTGATAGATGCGCCTGAAGGCGGCGGAAAAATACCGCTTCTTCCGGAATATGTTACGAGGATAACCGACACGGAAGTCATCATGCGCAACTATGAAGGCAAGATCTTCCAATACTCGCAGCCTGCCCACGCGAAGGAGGAGCTCAGGAAACTCCAGAAACCTCCCTGCGAAATCGATATCGAGCAGGAGTTCTCCCTTGGCAGCATCATACCTGAGGTCAAATCTTCAATGCAAGAACAATCCCGTACCATCAAGTCTGACAAGAAACAGTCCGGTGTCACTGCGAAGTGAGGGATTGGAAGACACACAACTGAAGTTGTGAACTCCAACGTTTCCTACAGCAACTCGGATGAGCTTAGATTATTGCCTGTCTTTGACAGCTGGAGAATCTCCTGAAATCGTTTCAGCCTTACGGACTTTGAAGATAATGCCTGTTTTCCCACTAGCTTCTGGAGGCTCCAGTCGAGAATTGGCATCAGAGGGACAATAATTTTTAATATATTCGTCACGCGCCTCCTCTATGGTCATCTGATGCACTCCATTTTTCGCATCGAGCGCAACTTTCTCCAATCCCAAAATGAATTTTTTACTAGATTCAGGAGTAAATTTGAGATTGATTTTATAAATTTTATCTTTTGATTCTCCGCAGGCTTCCCATCTAATTATATTCCAGTACCTAGCTTTATAGAAATAAAACTCGGAACTTTCAACATCCCCTAGTCTTTCTGCAAGCACATATAACCTCAAATATGCTATCATCAGGCAAGAAGCATTAAAGAACATTTCTGAATCATTCTCATCATAAGGAGTCGCAAATGACACTATTTTTAGCAGCTTCTCCTTTTGTCTGGCAAGATCCTGGGTATCAATTGAATTATATTCTTCATAAAGCTTATCCAACTTTTCAATTTTTTGCTCATGCGTGTTAACACAGCCAGCGAGAAAAATCGATACAATAATAAAAGTTATTTTTTTGATTATCTTCATATTCAAAATTATTGATTTGCCTGCTTATTCATTCCTCGGGCTGAAATAAAACCACAAGAATATTCACAGGTATAGAAATATGATAAATATAAACGGAAATCACAGGCAAGATGCCTTGCGAAACGCGCAATAAATTGCGCTACTACAAACAGGCTGGAAAGCCTGTCCTACCTGTGGTTCTCGACCAGTTCCCTGTGCAAGGCGATCTGGGCGCCTTCGAAGTGTTTCCTGTCGATTATGAACTGCATGTTGACCTGCCGGATGTTCTGGTCCATTCCGAGGACGTTTATTCCGGCATGGGCCAGTGCGCCTGCAGCTCTCGCAAGCATTCCCGGTATGTTCATATTGCTGCCGATGGCGCAGACAATGCTGACCGGTTTCGTGTTTATTTCGGCACCGGGAAACCCTGTTCTCATGGCCTCGACGCATTCCTTTATCCTCGGAGTCTTCTCGGGCACATAGTGGGTTATGGTATTGGCGTCGCTGTTGACCGCGATATAGCTGATATTGAAGTCCGCGAAAAATTTCAGCAGGAGATAGTCGTATCCGCTCTGCCCGACCATTTCCGGATCATGCACCTCTATGGCCAGGACCTCCTTGCGTCCGCAGATCATTTCAACCTTTGGTTCCGGCGACACATAGTCGTTGCTGATGAGGGTTCCCGGATGATCCGGCTCGAAGGTGTTCTTGACCCTGATCGGGATCTTGCACTGCTCCATTTCCTTTGAGGCCTTGGAATGTATCGCCTCCATGCCGAGGTCGGACAGCTGGTCGGCTATATTGAAATTGGTGCTTCCGATCGTCCTGACCTTGTCAATCCCGATGAGCTTCGGGTCTCCGGTACTCAGGTGGAACTCCTTATGGATGATGCCCTCCTTGGCGCCGGTGATGACAGTGATCTTGCTGAAAGTTATCTCGCTGTAGCCGCGGTCGAAACGGGTCATGATGCCCTCATCGCATTTCGTGTATCCCGTGGCTATCACGAGCTGCTTGTCAAGCTCTATGTTCTTGAAAGTCTGCCTGATCATCTCGTCAAAGGAATGCTGGACTGTCTCCTTCCAGCCGGTCAGGTCCACATACAGCGCGTTTATGGAATTAGCTTTCAGGATAAGCGCGGAGTTGTATGCGCTGTGGGCTTCGCCGACGGCGCTGAGCATCTCCCTGGTAGCAGGAAGGAAATCGCTCGGTTTGAGATGACCGTATGAACGGAGGTTGATGAGGTCCTCAAGGCAGGACTTGATGCCATCCAACCTCTCATTGATGAACGCATCGGCCTTCTTCAGGTCAAGTCTGAGATTTGCGAATGACGCGTTGATCTCAACCATCTTCTTCCTTAGATCCTCGAGATTCTTCACCCAGGTCGCATCTCCCTCTGCGAACTTCGCATATATTCCAGGAGTTCCGGTCTTCTTATGCTCGAGAAGCGCATCGGTGATCCCCGAATAAGCGGAAACAACGAAGATCCTGTTGTAAAGGTCCTTGCCCTTGCGTTTCCCGATTATGATGTTGTCCATCACATCCTTGAACTGGGACATGGACGTCCCGCCGATCTTCTCAACAGTATGCTTGCCTTTCATCGGTGTCTCCGTCTATTTTTATCAATTAAGAGCACGCTAAAGCTGTGAACTCCAACATATTTCAATCTTCAAATCACCATATCCTCAAATGTCTTCCACGTGGATCAGAGTAACCTTGTCCTTGACGCAGTCAAGTTTCTCCATGTCGGCGGCAGCGTCATTGATGGACTGTTCCTTTGCAAGATGGGTCATGATCTGCAGGGAGACATTGTCGGTGGACTGGCCTTCGATCTGCCTGATGCTCGAAATGCTGATACCCTTGTTTCCGAGGACAGTTGAAACCTTGGCGACCACGCCGGGCTTGTCAAGCACCTGTATCCTCATGTAATATCTCGACATGATCTCCTGCATCGGCAGGATGTGGCGGAACTGTCTTCCTATCGTGAATGCCGGAACACGCCTATGGGATCCGAACTTCAGGTTGAGGGCGACATCTACAAGATCCGCTACGACGGCGCTCGAGGTGGCTTCGCGTCCGGCACCGCGTCCATAGAAAAGAGTTTCGCCGACCGGGCTTCCGCTCACCATCACCCCGTTGAAGACATATGCGATGTTCGCAAGCATGGTTTCGGACGGTATGAGAGTGGGATGTACCCTTATCTCGACGTCATCATCCTTCTGCTTTATTATCCCAAGCAGCTTGATGCTGTATCCAAGCTCGTTTGCGGCATTTATATCGCATACGGAGATCCCGCGGATTCCGCGGACGTGTATCGGCTTCATGCCGAACCATTCCCCATAGGCGAGCGATGCGAGTATCGCAGTCTTATGGGCAGTGTCGATACCGTCGATGTCGAGAGACGGATTTGATTCGGCATACCCAAGCTTCTGGGCGTCCTTGAGGACAGATTCGAAATCTATATGTTCCTTCTCCATCCTCGTGAGGATGTAGTTGCATGTGCCGTTCATGATGCCGACGATCTTGTTTATCCTGTTACCGGCAAGGCCTTCCTTAAGCGCCTTGATGATCGGAATTCCACCACAGACACTCGCCTCGTAGTAGATGTCCGCCTTTGATTTTTCAGCGGCGGCGAATATCTCCTCGCCCTGCACGGCAAGAAGCGCCTTGTTGGCAGTGACGACCGGCTTGCCCTTCTTCAGGGCCTCAAGGATGAATTCCTTCGCCTTTGTCGTCCCTCCGACGAGTTCGACGACGACATCCACCTCGTCTATGAGCTTCATGGCATCGGTTGTGAGGATATCCTTCTGGACATTTACCTTGCGGTCAGTCTTTATATCAATATCGGCAATCTTTGAAAGCACGAGCTTTATTCCGGTCCTGCGGGCGATGACATCCCCGTTTTCGAGGAGGCATGACACGACCCCGGCGCCGACTGTGCCAAATCCTATTATTCCTATTTTCACTTCTCTCATGGTTTAAATCCCAATCATATGCTGAATTGAAAGAACCCGTAATATAGTTGCTTTTAGAAAATTTTCACAGGGGGAAGATGAAATTTGCGATTGGAAACGGAATAATTGCCGGCGAGACGCCGGCGCTCCTACAACAACCGGAATAAACTTACTCCAAGGACAGGTTCCCGATGATCTTCATTAGAGTTCCGTCACGGACGACCCGAAGCTGTTTCCCTGGAAATTTCTCGGGCAGCCTTTTGCCCAGATACTCTTCTACGATCAATTCAGCCTCTTTCCTTGTCTCTTCAGGGACAGGTGTCAATGTCGCCCATCTAATCTCGATGACATATCCTTCGCCGTACTCTGATCCGAATCCGGCGGAATAAGCCGCCCCGACATCGAAAAGGCCGCTGTCCTCGGGATTATTGGTCCTGCCATGCTGGGCCCTTACCGGATTCAATGGGAAAAGACTGCCATACTTTTCCTCAAGGATATGGTCCAGTTCGGAAAAGATCTTCCTCAGATTCTCCTCCCAGATTTCAAGTTCGGTCGCCATATTGATCCTTTGTCTGATATTCATTCAAACAAGTACGAAGAATTTTGTGGATCGATCCTGATTACTACAGCAACCCCGAAAGATGAGATCGACACATTGCCTATCGGCCCAGCGTGTCCTTGTCCATTTCCTCAATGCGGAACTGTTCCCCTGAGGCGATCTTGTCGATCCTCCCGTCGCAGATCCAGCAGACGCGGTCGGAAGACGCCAGCATCTTGTGATCATGGGTTGAGCAGATCACCGTGACCCCTTTTTCCTTGTTCAAGGAACGTAGCAGTTCAATTATTTCGTTGCCGGTTTTCGTGTCCAGGTTTCCGGTCGGCTCATCGGCGAGTATGACGTCTGGCGTATTGGCCAGGGCTCTGGCGATTGCGCAGCGCTGCTGCTGTCCTCCGGAAAGCTCGAACGGCTTATGGTGCATGCGTTCACCCAGTCCGACGCGCTCCAGTATATCGGAAGCCCGTTTCGTGGCTTCATCCTTTGAAGTACCCTGGAAGATGATAGGAAGCATGACATTCTGCAGTGCCGACATCACGTTGATAAGGTTGAAGGTCTGGAAAATGTAGCCAATCTTGTTGCATCTGATCCATGCCTGTTCGGACTCGGTACTGTCGAAAATGGACTGCCCCTCGAAAAAAACCCGTCCTTCCGTGGGTATGTCCAAAGCGCCGATCTGGTTGAAGAAAGTCGATTTCCCCGATCCTGAAGGTCCCATGATGGAGATGAATTCACCGCGGCAAACCTCCAGGGAAATGCCTTTCAGCGCCCATACTTCCTCGTCGCCGAGGCGGTAGAGCTTCTTGACATTTTCGGCCCGTATGATTATGTCTTTGGCTTCAGTCATTGTTTTCCCTTGTTCTCCTTGGAGGTCGCGTTCGCGGCCTCCTGTTCAGGAGTACTGATTTTCAGTTGTATGAACTGCCGGATCATCAGGTCCTTGGTGAATACCAGGGTCGACTTGCGCGCCTCTTCCGGCGACAGTTTGAACTCCATGGCAAGTCCTTCCGCGATCTGCTCAAGATCCCGCTGTCCATCGATCTGCCTCCAATACACACTGCCGGCCTGGTCCAGTTTTATGTGGGCGGCCCTGTCGAGTCTCAACTTCCTGAGGGTGCGCGCCCGCCAGTTGTCACCGATATCCAGGGCGCGCCGCAACACAAATCCTTCCTTTACATCGTCCTTTCCACGCAAAACCTCCACCCCTGGCGAAGCAAGCGGCACGGCCTCGAACGGGTTGCGGAACGTCATGCCCGGCGGCGTGCCATTCATTTGAGTGCGACGTTTTCGGTTGAACCAGCTCATCGTCAATGGAATTCCCCGCTGTTAAAGTCAATTTCGCTGGGGCGGGCCATCTTGATGATGCGCCCGTCGGCAATCCAGAGGATACGATCCGACCGTTTCAGCATTTTCAGATCGTGCGTTGCAGAAATAATAGTGACACCCAACGCATCCCTGAGCTTGGCAAACAATTCAATCATTTCCTCGCCGGTGTGCTGGTCCAAGTTGGCGGTGGGTTCGTCGGCAAGCACAATTTCCGGGCTGTTCGCCAACGCCCTGGCGATGGCGCAGCGCTGCTGCTGTCCACCTGAAAGCTCCGAGGGCTTATGAAGGGGACGGTGTCCAAGTCCGACCAGCTTGAGGATGAACATCGCCTTTTCCCGGGCTTCTTCGCCGCTGAGTCCTGCAAAACTCATAGGCAGAGTGATGTTTTCGAGACAGGTCATGACCTGGATCAGGTTGTAGCTCTGGAAAATATATCCTATCTTGCGGCAGCGAAGCCAGGCAAGTTCGTTGTAGTCCAGCTGGGCAATGTCCACCTGGTCGATATAGACCTTGCCGGAGCTGGGCTTGGCGAGCGCGCCAATCATGTTGAACAA
>JANYBI010000464.1 GCA_025360875.1 Lentisphaerota bacterium | reverse complement strand
CGGTAGCGTGCCTACTCAACGTGAGATGGCAACGAGTTAATGAAATAATACGATTCAGCGACAATAAACTTGAGCAACGGGTAAATAATCTCCTCAATCCCAACTGGCAAGGTTTACCTGATGTTGATATCAGCAACCTGTTCGATACAGATAAGATAGGAAATAACGAAGATAACGTGAAGGAGAAGGATAATGAAGATATCGCAGAGCAATTCAATGATAAAAGATTTGTTCCTGATAATGGCGAAAACGGCTTCTCCACGATAGGTTTATCTGATACTTCCGATAGCATTGATGATTTCAATAGCACTTTAGACTGGCTCGTTCGGAAAAAAGCCAGCCCAAAAGAAGCTAAGGAAATCCTCAAATTCCTCATAAGAGATATTGGTTATGACCCTAAAATACTGAAACTTGCAAAAAAAGCAGTAGCAAACAGAATCGTATCACTAAACGAAAATAATGATGACAAAGAAATGGATATAATGTTGAACAACATCCTTAAAGAATTGAAGAAACTCGAATGACCGACCAACATTTTTTACTCTTATGTGCAGGGACAGGGTGTGAATAATAGGCTTGAAGCATATTTCAACTCATTGGTGATGGTCGTGACGTTACACCAGCCTAAGCAGATAGGGCTTTCCAAAAATCAACGGAAACACGGCTCCTTTTGATTTTTCAGGCCAACCATGCCGTTTCAGCCCTTTAGCCGCTGAAAGCCCGTTTCCGCCTGTTTTTTAAAGGTGGCAGGTAAAAGTGTTCTGTCGGGCTTCTGGGGTAATATTGCGAACTTTTGTTTGCGGAGTCGTGGATGCCTCCCGTTATTATCCATAATTGTTTAAGAGAATTGCCGAATATTTCCGCAAAACCAAGGTTTATCGTTTGAAATTAAATCCATAAGTGGTATTAATAATTACCAGTTATAGATATAATCGGTAATAATAATGACCAGATGCAAGGTTAAGAATGCTTGAACTATTGAAAGAAATAATCCTTGATTCCCAAGAGGAAGAGCTGTTCCTTGGGACGCAGAGGCACTTGAAGCACCAAAGCGTCAAAGGCAAGGCTTTTGTCTGTATTGGTGTGAGGAGATGCGGTAAATCAACTCTCCTGTCTCAGATAATATCAGAGCTTACCAGCAAGGGCGTGTCGAGGAAAAACATCCTGTATCTGAATATCTTTGACGACAGGCTTGACGCTCTCAAGGAAGGAAAGCTTAATCTTGTCACGGAAGCCTATTTTTCTCTTTATCCAGATAAGAAATCAAAGGAACGCATCTACTTCTTCTTTGATGAATTGCAGGAAATGTCGGGATGGGAGAAATTTGTCGACCGTCTGCTGAGAACGGAAAACTGTGATATTTTCATATCAGGTTCATCCGCCAAACTGCTTTCAAAGGAAATATCCACCCAGATGAGGGGAAGGTCTCTGACTTGGGAGCTTTTCCCTTTTTCATTTGCCGAATTTCTGGATTACAGCAAGATAGAACACAAGGCAATGACATCGAAAAACAGGCATCTTGTCCAGAACGCCTTTGACAGGTATTTTGCTGTCGGCGGATTCCCTGAAGTGATGGATATGACCGACAAGCTCAGGATAATGACCCATCAGGAATATTTCAACTCGATACTGCACAGAGATATAATTGAGCGTTTTGATGCAATACATCCGAAGGCGGTTGTTCAGCTCGGACACAGACTTGTAAACAATGTCGCATCCCTGCACTCATTGAACAGGCTGACAGACTACCTCAAATCATCTGGATATAAATTGAGCAAGGCGTTTGTAAAGGACTGCATTGAATGGTCGAATGATGCGTTCCTTTTTTTTCCCGTAAAGATAAATTCGCCATCTGTATCAAAGCAGAACGCCAATCCACAGAAGATATATGCCATAGACCATTCTCTTGTGAAGTCGATGAGTTCCAGTGTACTTCTAAACAATGGACACCTTCTTGAGAATCTTGTATTCTGCCATTTAAGAAGGAAAACCGATAAAATCTGGTATCACAGGACGATGAACGGCAAAGAGACGGACTTTGTTTATCTTTCAAAAGACAAGAAGCTCTTGCCAGTGCAAGTCTGCTACAGCCTTGCAGAACCAGATACAAGAAAGCGTGAATTGTCCGCTCTTGTTGAAACAGCAAGAGAGATAGGCTCAAAAACAGCGAGCATTGTCACTTATGCTGAAGAAGAAAGTCTCGAAGTAGACGGGCTTGAGGTAAAAGTCATTCCTGCATGGAAATATTGCATCTGATAAGAAGTGACAACGTTGAATATTTTTGTTTATTCGATTTGAAAGACCATTTCGACACTTTATGTTAGGAAAATTGTGACACATTTGCGACACAAATAATGTCCTTTTCAGTCCTTTTTGAAGTATTGCAGGAGGTTGAAAAAAGGGCATTTTGAGTTCAAATCACGAGCATTTATCTGCACACCGAGAGGGTCGGGGGTTCGAGTCCCTCACCTCCCACCAGTCTTCGTTCGGAGCTTTGCGGAGAACGAAGACTGCCGCGGCGTAGTGTGACTTCTTCCGATATTTGCACGAAGCCGGACATTAGCATAAACAAAAATGCAATATGTAGGTTAAAATTTTAACAATAAGCTTTTCCGGTGCTTGCAAAGATTGCATTCCGAGATTTAATTTTGAGGTTGCCAGTCTGTGGCAAGGAAGGCAAAAGACAAAATTAACCTTAGGAGGCGATATGCCTGATGTGAAATTCTTCTCCGGCGACAAAGTCCCATTGGAAATGCACAAGGTCCGCATAGTCCAGAAACTGAACCTTGTGCCGATTGATCGCCGGTTGGAAGCCATTACTGAAGCCGGAAACAATACCTTCCTCCTGAAAAACCGCGACATCTTCCTCGACATGCTGACAGACAGCGGAGTCAACGCGATGAGCGACAAGCAGCTTGCCGCGATGATGGAATGCGATGACAGCTATGCAGGCTCTGAAACTTTTCCCAAGCTTGAGTCGGCGATAATGGATATCTTCGGCATGGAATACTTCCTGCCGGCCCACCAGGGCAGGGCGGCGGAGAACATAATTTCCAAGGTGTTTGTCACTCCCGGATCTATCATCCCGATGAACTACCATTTCACGACCTCTAAGGCGCACATTGTCCTGAACGGCGGTTTGGTCGAGGAGATTGTCATAGACGAGGGGCTCAATGTCTCGAGCAGCTATCCGTTCAAGGGGAATCTGGATATCGGGAAGCTTGAAGGCCTGGTCAAGAAACACGGTGCGAAGAAAATCGCCTTTGTCCGTATCGAGACCGGTACAAACCTCATAGGGGGACAGCCGCACTCCCTTCAGAATCTCAGGGAAGTGCGCAAGGTATGCGACAAGCACGGACTGATACTTGTTTTCGACGCAAGTCTTCTGGCGGACAACCTGTATTTTATCAAGACCCGCGAAGAAGCCTGCAAGAACATGAGCATCAATGAGATTGCCCTCGAGATCGGAAGTCTTTCCGACATCATCTATTTCTCAGCGAGAAAACTCGGTTGCGCGCGCGGAGGCGGAATTTGCACCAGGAAGAAAGAGTACTACATGAAGATGCGTGAACTGGTTACACTCTACGAAGGTTTCCTCACCTACGGCGGAATGTCAGTCAGGGAGATCGAGGCGATTGCAGTCGGACTCAGGGAGACCATGGATGAGAACATGATCAACCAGGGACCCCAGTTTATCGAATACATGGTCAACGAACTGGATGCAAATGGAGTACCTGTAATTACACCTCCCGGGGGACTGGGATGCCATCTTGACGCCATGAGGTTCCTCCCGAAAGTGCCTCAGTCCGAATATCCCGCCGGTGCTCTGGCTACCGCCCTCTTTCTGGCAGGCGGTGTCCGTGGAATGGAACGTGGCAGCATATCCGAGCAGAGGGATGAGAACGGCAATGAAGTGTATTCGAACATGGAACTCCTGAGACTGGCGATGCCGAGAAGGGTCTTCACATTGTCCCAGGTCAAGTATGCGATTGACAGGATAATCTGGCTTTATAAGAACCGTGACCTGGTCGGGGGCCTGCGTTTCATAGAGGAGCCCAAGATGCTGAGATTCTTCTTCGGCAAGCTTGAGGCAAAAGGCGACTGGCAGAAGAAGCTGGTGTTAAAGTTCAAAAAGGACTTTGGCGACAGCCTCTGATTCCTGATTAGAGTCATCTCGCAGGATGACGGATGGATGGATTGTTGGATGACCGGATGATTGGCAGAGTAAAAGACAGTGGCCAGAGACCAAGTGACAAAGTTGCCAAGCGTTTGAACTTGGAAATTCATTCAAATCACCAGGGCACATGGACGCTCTGACACTTGGCCACTTTCTGTCTTTGATACTCAAGCTGATTTCAAAACTTCCGAAAACGGTTGTTGCGGAAATAAGCCCCGTTGGAGTTCACGGCCCTGGTCGCCGAAGGCGTTGCCACAGGCAGGTAAACTTCAGCGTGTCTTGAACTCATTCGTAGTAGCGCAATTAATTGCGCGTTCTTAAAAAAGAATAACGGCGTATAAATTCGCCTACTACAAACCTCCACAGTCAAAGGTTCTCTGTGTTAAATTTCCTTTAGAAACTCCATGTTCAAGATAGTCATTTCTTCAACGAGATTCAAGAGCCTCCTGTAGTTTTCCGAATACTCTCTTGCCAGCCCCTCCCTTCTTCTGCCAAGATA
>JANYBI010000420.1 GCA_025360875.1 Lentisphaerota bacterium | reverse complement strand
CAAGAAGTTTTGTCTTTCTTCTTACCCCGCTGAATTTGAATGCAATCTGTCCGCGCGGATGATGGGCTGTATTACCGAGCGAGTCTCCGTATGCCTCGTCCGCCACTTTTATCACCAGTCCGTCCATAGGGTAGGGGAGTTTTTCAATCTCCTGGAGGATTTCCGGCCATCTGGCTGCGAAGTTCGCAAACGGCACGGGGAATGAAACGAGATTGTAGTCCACAAGGGTGAGTTTCGCACCCTGTGCGAGCATGTCTCCGATTTCCTTCAGGCCCATTATTCCGGCGACGGCATTTCTGGAGTTCTTGTAGGTTTTTCCGTCTTTTCTCTTGATTCGTGAATAAAGAGTTTTGAAATCATCGTCCCTTATTACAATTTCACCACGGACCGGCCTGTCAAGTTTTCCCTTATGCCCTTTGGTTTCGAGTTCAATGAGGGGGATCTTGTCGGTGATGTTCTCGCCGTCAACTCCGTCTCCGCGGGTTGAGAGCACCCTGTTTGCGAAATTCGCAGATATCCCGTCGTATTTCGGCTGTATCAGGAAAAGTTCCTTATCATCACGGACATATTTCCCGGCCCACTCGAGAATTTCCTCCAGGGAATATGCCTTGGCTAGGGAAAGCATTGGTTTTGAGTGATGCACCTTGCCAGTGCTGGCGACGGAAGGTGCGAGCACCTTCTGGAGAAGAGGATGTTCAGGATTGATGGATTCAAGCTTCCTGAGAAGCGAATCATAATCCTCATCGCTGATTTCCGGTTCGCCAATTTCCCAGTAGCGGCGGTTATGGTATTCTATTGCCGCCGCAAGTTCGGCTTCGGTATTGGGAATTTCAAACATTTTTGATTTTTGACTGATGATTTTTAATTTATTCTCGGGAAGCCCGAGAATAAATCAGCTCATGTTCTTGACTTTTTCGAGGATCGCGGGCTTTGACTCCTCCATGATGTCCTTGATGTCATCATAACGGTATGTCCTTTCCTCGAACGACCGCTTATTGAGCCCTTCCAGGAATCGCGCCTTGAACTCATTGAAGTATGAGCCGTAGATGTGGTAGCTGTCAGCCATGTGGACATAGCGGCCGAGCTTCACCTTCTTTCCTGTGAGCTCAGAGATTCTCAAGGCGATTTTCTTCTGCAGCTGAACGAGTGCGAACATGTTCATGAATGCGGCCTTGTAGGCGTCATTCGAGCGGAAGCGGATGTTCGTGCTGAGAATATATCCCTTCTTTTCCTCGGTGAGGCGGCACCAGATGCTCTGGAGACATGCGGGATCATAGCATGAGTTGTCCTCCCATACTTTCCAGGTGATGGCCTGGGCGCGGCGCGAATAGGGTGTTTCGGCAAGCTTTTTCGCGACCATCTCGATCTGGTCGTAGATCTCTTTCATGCCGGGAACCTTGTAGGCGAAGAGCCTTTCGTTGTAGGTATATTCCCAGCGGGTGTCGTTCGGATCGTTCGGATCCCTTACGAGATGGTTCTTGATCCCGTCTACAACTTCCATGACATATTCCTGCAGATCTTCAAGACCTCCCGGAAAATCCTTGTGTATCATGGGTTCTGCGAGCGGGTCCTGGATGATGATCATCATCGTGGAATCCTTGCTCGGAGGATCGGTGGGCTTGTCGTACATGGTTTTGATGTCGCAGCCTTTTTTGTTTAGGAGCACAAGTGAGTTCTCCCAGGCTTCAGCAATCCCTTTTCCTTTTGCGACGAGAACTGGAATTCCTTTCATGATAAATTTCCCTTCGGTAAATTTATAATTTATTCTACAAAATAATGTTAAAGTTGGATGGAGACACTATGTCTTTCACATTTTATTAGATGTAAATCTTCACTGAGCGAACATAGTTCAGTGAAGATTTACCAGTATTTTATTTCAATATTATCGATGAGGCGGGTCTTGTCAAAGA
Organism: Lentisphaerota bacterium; assembly: GCA_025360875.1. GTDB lineage: Bacteria > Verrucomicrobiota > Lentisphaeria > Victivallales > GWF2-50-93 > GWF2-50-93. The sequence goes on along the minus strand of JANYBI010000420.1, from coordinate 11,622 downwards.
AAGCCGCCACGGCAATCAGGATATTTCCGGTTAATTTAGCAACTGGTTCCAGGTTGTCGGCGTCAACAATCTCGACATAATCTATCCTGCCGCCTGAAGAAGATATTCCATCCGAGACGGATTTTCTAATGCGGCCAGCGTTTTTCTCCCCATTGCGGATTGCGGATTTCGCAGATTCCAGCGAACGTCTTATTGAAAGGGCGGCAATTCTCCTGTCAGGCGAGAGATAGGAATTCCGCGAACTCATTGCGAGACCTTCCTTTTCCCTTACCGTTTCCTGGAGGATTATCCTGACCGGGAAATTCAGGTCCCTGGTCATCCGCTGGATAACCTTTGCCTGCTGATAGTCTTTCTTGCCGAAGACCGCGACATCCGGAAGCGTGGCGTTGAAAAGTTTTGCAACGACAGTGGTGACTCCACGAAAATGTCCGGGACGCGATTTGCCACATAGTCCCCTGGACAATTGGACTTCCTCGACCCAGGTGCTGGCGTCTTTTGAATACATCTCATCAGGAGATGGTGTGAAAACCGCGGTTGCTCCGCGCTTCCTGCACAATGCCAGATCCTTTTCGAGCTGGCGCGGATACTTGCTGAAATCCTCTTTGGGGCCGAACTGCGTGGGATTGACAAACAAGGTGACGATCACGGAGTCAGCATGTTTTTTTGCGGTGTCGATAAGCATCAGATGTCCTTCGTGGAGGCAGCCCATCGTGGGTACGACTGCGATAGAGCGGCCTTTTCTCCTGAGAGCAGTGGAGAACTTCTGCATGTCGGCGATTTTTGATATGATTTTCATTTTCTGATGTTTTCCCCTATGACTTGGAGGCTCCCGAGTTCCGAATTGAGAAGTCTGGTTATGACCGAGCATTTTGCCTTGAAGAGAAAGAAGATTGGCCTGTCGGTTTCGAGCATTGTCTCGAAGTTGCCCTGGCCCTTGGAGATTATTAGGTCCGCCTTTTTGAAATGGCGCTTGAACTCCTGGCTGCAGTTCTCGAGGACTACGCCAGGAAGTGCGTCGCCTGTGTCGATTATATCTACGATTCCGTCCAGCCCGGACATGCTCGCCTCCCTTCGGGTAACATCATTCAGGATGGGCTTGCCACGGACGGCGAGTGTTATCTTTTTCCTAAACGGTTCGATAAGGAGACGGTCGAAGACGATTTCACCGCAGTTGTCGCCGATATAGAGTATGTCCTTGGCTTTGGCCATTTTGCGCTCCAGCAGTCCGACCGCTTCCAGGTCGATCTGCTGTTTCAGCGAGTCGGCAATTATCCGGTGGACGCTGTCGAGATGGAAATTATGGTCTGTACCGAAATCGATGCTGTTGCCGGCGATGACGAGGCGGACGGCTGTTTCGAACGGCCTGTCGGACTTTTCCACCTCGTGCCTGAGAAAGGGGAGCATTTCCAAGGTGAAGGCGGTTGATTCATCCTTGATCCGGACATACGGATCCTCGACACCAGTTATGCGGTGGACAAGGTTGTGTATCTTCTTCGCCATTGCCGGAGGTGTCTGGTCGAAGTCGATATCGGCTACCATGGAAAGAGTTTTCCTGATAATTTCCTTGTGGTGATCCTGATTGCCGCTTGTCAGCTTCGCCACATTTAGGGAGTGTGTAATGAAGCAGGGAATGCAGTCGGTGGTTGTTTTCATTAAAGACTATTTTTTAATGATTATTCTTTTACGGGCAGCCGGAACTTGCAGCTGAGTCTTAAGTTGCGTCTTAGGCTGTGGTTTATCAGCAGGTTGCTGCGGCCTTGAGATCTGAGGTCTTGTGAACTGCTGCGGTGCAGGCTGCTGCGGCCTTGAAATCTGCGGTCTTGCGGGAGGCGGCGCAGGCTGTGACGGCCTTGAGATCTGCGGTCTTGCGGGAGGCTGTGGCGCGGGCTGCTGCGGCCTTGAAATCTGAGGCCTTGCGAATTGCTGGGTCAATGGCCTGACAGTCTGCTGTGGCGGGTTCGCCCTGGAGTCCAGCAAGGCGTTAATGGTCTTTATGAACTCGTCCCAGGAAGCGAACCTTTCCTCGGGATCTTTGGCTGTCATGGTGCGGATGATGGAGACAACCTCCTTGGTGAGGTTTGGCGGGAAAATTATTTTCTCGGAAATATGCCTGTTGATCATTGTCTGCTCATCGGGTGCTGTGAATGGAATTTTTCCGGTGAGCATCTCATACAGTATGATTCCCAGGGAGTAGAGGTCGCTTCTCCAGTCGGCCCTGTGGTCCAAGGCCTGTTCCGGCGCCATGTAGATCGGGCTTGCGAAAATGTAAGTGCGCCTGTGCTGGAAGTATTTCGCTGTCCACGGACTCATGCCGATGCCGGATATGACCGGCTCATTGCTGTCGGTAAAAAGGATGTTTTCGGGCTTCAGGTTGAGATGGATGAGCAGGTGCTCGGCCATGGCATAGCTCAGCCCTGAAGCTATTTTCCTGATCATCAGGAGCGAATCCTTCTCAGGGAACGGGGCATATCTGGCAAGGCTTTCCTCAAGGTTGCCTTCGGACATGTATGCAAGCACCATGTAGCAGAAATCATCGAAAGTGCCGCAGTCGAAATGGTGGACGATGTAGGGGCTGCTCAGACGTCCAACTTTCTGGACCAGTTCCTTGAAGGAGAGCTTCGCCTCGAAGTCGGATCTTATCGAGAAAACCTTCAGGATGACGGTACGTTTGACAGATTCCTGGAAAGCCAGATAGACTGTGGATTTCTCGCTGGAGGATATTGTCCTGACGATCCTGTAGCCATTAATCTCCATGCCGGAAGTCAAGGACGAAGCCGACTCTAGTTTTGCTAGGGAAATCACAGGGCCTCCCTGGCTTTCGGGCATTTCGAGCCGCCTGAACTTTACAGTGTCATGGGTTTGGCTGACAGAGTTTTCCTGTGTTTCCGAGCCCTGTTTTATATTTCCAAACTTGATGATTGATGTGCTGGTGGTCTGGTAGCGTTCGGGATTTTCAATGCAGAATATGAACTCGGCATTGCCGACCTTGATCATGTCGCCGTCTGAGAGGAAAGCCTCCTCTCCGGCCAAGGTTTCGTCATTGATGACGGTACCATTGCTGGAGTCCAGATCCCGCAAGATGAATTTATTCTCGTCGGGATGGAGGTATATCATGCAGTGCTTGCGGCTGACGAGGGGATCATCCAGGATGGTCAGGTCGTTGTCGTTTGTCCTTCCCAGATAGAATTCAGCCTGCTCATCTACAGGAATTGTCTCTTTGCCCCCCTGATCGTTAAAGATTAGATATGCCATGTCCATGGGATCATTTAAATTTATTGTATTCGTCAAGAATCTTCTTTTTCTTTTCCTCTTCTTCCAGCTTCTTCTGCTTGTCGACCTCCAGTTGAATCTTTTCCTTGAGGGTGGGATCTTCCTTTGTAAGCCTGAATTCCACGTATGAGGTCTTCTCGGGATTCAACTTGATATAAAGCTGCCCTTTGGTAGTCTCGCCAGTCCATGTATAGGTCTGTTCAGCCGGTACTTCAAGTTCGGCCTGTGTCCAGCCGCATTTTTTGCAGGGGCCGTCCTTGCCGAAATCGTGCTCTCCCTCACAGGGTTCCGGCCGGTTGGCTTTCTCCGGATCCGCGGCTTCGGCCTTTTCTTCGTCGGTCAGACCGTACTTGTCGCGTATTTTCCTGCCTATCCCTACGAGCGCCTCCCTTGGAATTCCCTGGACGCGGAAATCAAAGACAACCTTGTAGAAATACTTGCTGAAGAAAATCAAATCCAGACGCTGGATAGGTCCCTGGTCGAATGCAAGAGTCTCGGACTCGGCGTCCTTGTTTTTCACATACTGGGGATAAAGGATGGCGAAATCATCCTTGAGCATCCGCCAGTAGGCAAGTTCATATCCCTGGTCTGCATCTATTCCCGCATATTTTGTGCTGTTTGCGAGCTGTATATCCTCGGCTTTCTTCTTTATGGTTTCATGTTTCTTCTTGTCGACGACTGATACTGCGACACCTTTGGGATCGGTTGTTTTCGGATCGGGGACAAGTGTGGGCACAGCGGTTGCAGTCTTGTCCGGACCAGTGCCGGGATTTTTTTTCTCTACGCTGCCTACAGGCACTGTAGGAACCGGTTTTTCCTCACTGGAAGCCTGGATGTCCTTGCAGAGCAGCTGGGATACTTCCCGTGGCGTACGCCAGTCGTTGAGGTAATAGACGTAGCCATTGTCCTCGTTCTCCTTGATGAGGGCATCCCTGATCTCGTTGTAGACGGATACCGAATAGGCGTTCTTCCTGGAATAGTAATCCCTTATCTTAGTCTGGACGAACGTATCTTTCTTCTGGTTCCTGAACACTTCATCGAATTTTATCCTGTCTTCAGGCAGAATGTCGAAAATGGCTATTGTGGTGCCGCCGATATTGATACTGTGCCCGGTACTGCCGTAGCTGAAGAAATAGCCTTCCGCCTCAAAAGACTTTTCACCCTTGAGGTAATGAACCGTCACATAGTCGAGGATCTTGGCCATCTGGAAGGTCTTCTCCGCCTCCTGTTCGGCTTTTTTCTTCAGGTCCTCGTAGGAATCCGGAAACTTCAGAGTGACCTTCTCCCTTACCATCTTTCCGATTTCCTGGGTTGTCTTTGCGTTTTTCTTCGCTTCCGGTTCGAGGCGGTACTGCTCGGAAACCTCTTTTATTATGGTCTTCTGCACGTCGGAGTCATTCAGATTTTCTCCGGCTTCCTTGTATTTGGAAATGATTTTAGATATTTTCTGTATCCTCATAAGGGAGATCGGAGGAGTCTGGGCCGGGAAAAGTTCCACTGGCAGGAAAAGGGAAAGAACTATGACGGTAAATAATATCCCGTAGATTCTTTTCAAAGTCATAATTTGCAGCTCCCGAAAAACTAATTTATGTATGACAGGCAGTCCACATACGCCCTTAAGTAACAGAAATTATACCAGAAATCTTTGATTTTCAATAGGAGAGACACTTAAGTACAGTGTTTTTTTAAAAAATAACCTGAAATGTTTCAATAATATTCGGAAAAGGAACCGAGCCCAATGGATGAGAAAACAATTGAAAAGACCAGTTCCTATGTTTGCATGGTTGATGACCGGAAGCTTGCCGTGCTTGAAAAATATCTCATGGAACATGGATGGAAGTCTGAACCGTTCCCTCCGCATGCCCGTTGGAAGGCCATGAAGGACAAGATCAATATTGTAGCATACAACAGCGGTAAGATGACAGTCCAGGGCAGGGGGACCGGCGAGTTTGTAACTTTCTTCCTTGAACCTGAAATATTGAAGGAGGTCCGCCTGGGATATGAGGAAATACTTGACGGCACTGCGGATAAGGTCGAGAGGGAGGATGACTTCACGCCGCATGCGGGTGTTGACGAGAGTGGAAAAGGGGATTTTTTCGGACCGCTTGTGATTTCAGCTGTGTATGTCGATGCTGAATCCAGGGTTAAATTGCTCAAGATAGGCGTGAAGGATTCAAAGAAAATCAAAAATGACAGGAAGATTGCGCTGCTTGCCGTGCAGATCAGGAAGATAGTGGCCGGAAAGTTCGCAACGGTATCGATCGGGCTTGACTCCTATAACAGGCTGTATGACAAGATAGGCAATCTCAACCGCCTTCTGGCCTGGGGGCATGCCAGGGCGATAGAAAATATCCTTGAAAGGGCTCCGGAGTGCACGTGGGCTCTTTCCGACAAGTTCGGGAACGAAAGCCTGATAAAGAACGCCCTGATGGAGAAGGGACGCAAGATCAGGATGTGCCAGAGGACCAAGGCGGAAAGCGATATCGCCGTGGCCGCCGCTTCAATACTTGCCCGAGATGAGTTCGTAAGGAAAATCCATGATCTTGGAAAGGAGCTCGGCGTACTTCTGCCGAAAGGTGCAGGAACGATTGTGGATGAGGCGGCAAAGAGGATTGTGGAAAAATTCGGCCAGGAGAAGCTTTCTACCGTAGCCAAGATGCATTTCAAGACCGCGTCCAAGGCGTTGGGGCTTTCCTTGTAGAATATTCGAGCCAATTGCAAAACCCACGTTTTGCATGAATTCAGAAGTCAGAATACAGAATTCAGAATGGAATTCGAACTCAAATCTGTCCGCGTCTACGCACAGGCAAATTCAAATTTCAGATTCCCTGTTCTTCATGAATATTGCCTTTTATGGACTTTTATTCTTTAAACTTTTGCAAATTTGTTTGAATGTTTTACGGTTTATTGCTAATTTAACTACTGTTCTTTTTTTTCTGTAAACAAAAACAATAAGCAATATCATTACTTGAAGGAGTATAGGGAGATGAGTAAAATTCATGCGGAGCACGTGTTCACCTCGGAATCAGTTTCAGAGGGGCATCCGGACAAGGTATGCGACCAGATTTCAGATGCGGTACTTGACGCCTGCCTCAACCAGGACCCTGAAAGCCGTGTCGCCTGCGAGACGCTTGTAACCACAGACTTAGTCATCGTTTCGGGCGAAATAACAACTAAGGCCAAGGTAAACTGGGAAGCGCTCGTGAGACAGGTTGTCAATCAAATCGGCTATACCGACGCCAATATCGGTTTTTCAGGTGCCGAATGCAAAGTTTTCACATGCATACACAGCCAGTCGCCCGACATCTCGCAAGGTGTGACAGCCGGACAGGGCCTGCACAAGGAACAGGGAGCTGGAGACCAGGGGATGATGTTCGGTTACGCATCGAATGAGACTAAGGAACTGATGCCTGCCCCGGTACTCTACTCGCATAAGATTGTCGAGGAACTGGCCCGTCTTCGCAAGTCGGATCCGAAAAAATACCGTTTCCTCCGCCCTGACGCCAAGAGCCAGGTGTCTTTCAAGTATAAGGCAGGGAAACCTGTACAGGTGGAGACGATCGTCGTATCCCATCAGCATTCTCCCGACATGACCAGGACCTGGCTTGAGAATCTTGTAAAGGAAGTTGCCAAAAAGGTCATTCCCGCCCAGTTCATGAAAGCAAATATCAAATACCATATCAATCCTACCGGCAAGTTCGTTGTCGGAGGCCCGAATGGTGACACGGGACTTACCGGACGCAAGATCATTGTTGACACATACGGCGGTGTCGGCTCGCATGGCGGTGGGGCTTTCTCCGGAAAGGACCCGAGCAAGGTTGACCGCTCGGCCGCATATATGTGCCGCTATATCGCAAAGAACATAGTGGCTGCGAAACTCGCTGAAAAATGCGAAGTGCAGGTGGCCTATGCGATCGGTATCGCCGAACCTCTCAGCATCAATGTCGACACATATGGCACCGGAGCCATTGAGGACGACTCAAAGCTCGAAAAGATTATCCGTGAGATTTTTGATCTCAGGCCTGCAGGCATCATCAGGACGCTCGGGCTGAAGACTCCGGGTAAGAATGGCTGGTCCTACCAGAAGGCTGCCGCATACGGGCATTTCGGCAGGAATATTTTCCCGTGGGAGAAAATTGACAAGGTTGACGCTCTCCAGAAGGCGGCCGCCAAGCATATGAAATGCTGCTGCGGCTCCTGCTGATGCTGGAATTTTAAACTTTAAAACTGCAAATTTCCATAATGGGAGTTTGCAGTTTTTTTATTACAAGGAGATTCAAATGTCTGGAAAAAAAATCAAGGTGCTGGGTGTCGGTTCGCCGATACTGGATATTCTCGTCAATGTCGATGATGCGTTCCTCTCTTCAATAAAGGCCCCCAAGGGCGGGATGGAGCTTACGGATTCAGTTTCAATTGAAAAAATCCTTGACAGCCTGAAGGGCAAAACTCTGCTCGCTCCGGGAGGCTCTTCAGCAAATACGATTTTCGGACTCGCCCAGCTCGGGCTTCCTACGGCTTTCCTGGGAAAGACAGGAAACGACAGCCAGGCGGCGCTATATAAGGGGTCTTATGAAAAAATGGGCGGAGATCTGTCCAGGTTCAAGTTGAACGCAAATGTCTCCACCGGACGCTGCCTCAGCATGATAACGCCTGATTCCGAGAGGACTATGCGGACAGACCTCGGAGCTGCTGCGACTCTTGTTCCGGAAGATGTCGGCGACGCGGATTTCAAGGGCATTACACATGTGCACGCCGAGGGATATCTCCTGTTCAATGAGAAGCTCACAAGGTCTATTCTCGAGCATGCAAAGAAGAACAGCTGTACCGTGAGCCTGGATCTTTCCTCTTTCGGAGTTGTAAATGCCTGCAAGAATATTTTGTCTGAACTTCTGGAGAAATATGTCGACATCGTCTTTGCAAACGAAGACGAGGCCAAGGCATTCTGTGGAAACGATGATCCTGAAAAGGCTCTCGATGCGCTTTCCTGTCTTTGCAGCACGGTCGCTGTGAAACTCGGGAAGAACGGAGCGCTCCTGAGAAGCTTCGGAAAGACTGCGCGTGTCCAGGCCGAGATTGTGAAGGCTGTCGACACCACCGGGGCAGGGGATCTCTGGCAGGCCGGATTCCTGTATGGGTTCCTCAACGGAAGAACGCTTTCGGACTGTGGCAAGCTAGGTTCAATACTGGGCGCGGAAGTTGTCCAGGTCGTGGGCGCGGCAATTCCCGAAAGCCGCTGGCAGGAAATCCGGAAACGGATAGCGGTCTGATTCTTATTTCAAGAAAAAACCTTGAAAGTATCTTTATCCTTGATTATATTAAAAGTAAGGAAATATAATATAGTAAGGAGCTAAGATGATCATATCTACTTTGACCAGCAAGGGGCAGACAACGATCCCAAAGTCTGTGAGAGATGCTCTGCATCTGAATGCCAACGACAAGATTGCCTATGAGCTCCACGATGATAAATTCATTGTTTATCCGCTTGGCGGGGAGATCACATCGCTAAGGGGCAGTCTGAAAGTTTCCGAGAAGCCTATGGATTTCAAGGCCATCAGGAAAAAGGTGATGAACTCACGGTCACCCATGGCTGGATCCAAGGGGAGCCGAAAGTGAAGCAGACGCTTATCCTCGATACCAATGTCATACTTAGATATCTGGCAAATGACGATCCAAGGAAAGCTGATGACTGCGAGAAGCTTTTCAACGATGCGAAAGCTGGGAAGGTGAATCTTTTTGTTACGGATATCTGCATCGCTGAACTTGTCTGGACTCTGAAATCATATTTCCATCTTGGCAATGAAGATATCTCCATAAAGATAATAGCAATAATCAATACTCCGGGATTCTGTTTCTCCAATGAAGCCCTGCTTCTGGATGCCATTATGAGGTTCAGGGAGAAGAATGTGGATTTTGCGGATGCCTATAATGCGGCACTTGCTACAGCGGGCAATATGAAAATTTCATCTTATGACAGGGATTACAGGAAGTTCAGTGATGTGACTGTCGTTGAGCCACCAAATTTCGAATAGCCTGAGGATTTTGAAATTGGCTCAGCGCAGTAAGGGGGTAGGACTCGTCCGTCACTTTATCTTCTTCGGTTTGCAGAGGTGCTTTTTCTTCCTGGACACTGCGTCGCACTTCTTGCATCTGTAGTTGCCCTTCTCGGACTTGTCCTCTGATTTTCCTTTCAGGCACATCTGCATTCCTCCTCTTTTGTATTTGCTTTCCCAATCACTGGTGTCCTAAATAGATTTATCGGAGTCGGGGTCGGAATCGCTTTCGATTGAATTCAATTTCGATACCGATACCGATATCGATTCCTACCCCGAGCATAAATATATAAACAGGCCCCTTCTTAAAGACACACTCATTTTTCTTGCTGTTTAGGACAGGGCCGTTTCCCAATATAACTTGTCATATTGGTTTTTTCTCGGAATTATTATATGTTGTTACATGTGTGAAATCAATATGAAAGGATTCATCATATGAATATTGCAAGATGGGAGATGAGGCTTCTTATCGCGGCGGCAAGTGTGCTTTTTGTCATTTCCGGGTGTTCGACGGGGAAGATGTCAGCGGAATCCGATCCTTCAAAGCAACAGTTTCCCAAACGGGAATTCCTGTTTGGCGCCGACTTCAATCCAAAATCTCCCGACAGCATGAAAAATCTTTTCTATGAGACAGGCATGAACTGTATCCGCATGACAGGTGGAGGTTATTCCTGGGCGACCGACATGCACAAGAATATCGCCGACGAATTTGAGGCACGCGGCCTGAAGGTCTACATGCAGCTTGGCAGCCATTATCCTTCAGCCGATTATTTCCAGTTCAAGGATGCCTGGTTTGTCGACCAGGACGGAAAGACAGGCGTTGAAAACAAGAATGCCTGGGCGATTTCCTATGGGAATGACAACTGGCCACAGTATTCCTACACTTCTGAAAAGACAAAAGCCCAGTTTTCCGTTGACTTCAAGAACTACGTTGATAAATTTTCCAAAAACCGCAATGTCGCCGGCGTGATACTGCACAACGAGCCGGGATTCTTCTGGCAGGCTGACAGGGTTTTCGACTATAATCCGGAAACGATTGCCCAGTACCGGCTCTGGCTCACGGACCGCTACCAGGCGATTGAGGAGCTTAATCTCGCATGGGGCACTAAATATGCGAATTTCGCAGAAATAGTTCCCTCAGGAAAACCTCCTGTGAAGAATATTTCCGAATGGATCGACTGGCGTAATTTCAGCGTCAAGACAATTGCCGATTTCATGGAATGGGAGGCCGGACTGTCAAAATCGATCCGGAAGGACATTCCTCGCACCACCAATCTCGACGGCCCTCTTACCCACTGGTATGGCTACCGCTGTTCGGACAACCAGGAATACAGCAAGGCGATGGACAATGCCGGTATCGATATCTACCCTACGGAATGGACTGACAGGAGTTTCATCCCGTATTCTATGGACACGCTGATGGGCGTGGCTCAGGACAGGGAAGGTCATATACTTGAATGCGATGTTTTCAGTCCGAAACTCTGGAAGAACCTTTCCGAGACGCAGCGCGCAAAACTTCTTTCCAGCGAACTGTGGTCGTTCATCGGGCACGGTGCCTCGTGTATACTTCTCTGGGGTTTTGACAGGACCGACAATTTCAACCTGACATCAGGAGAGTTCAACGATAGGCTTCTGGTCTGCAGGGACATCGCCCATTATGCAAAGATGATCGGTATCGGCGACTTTGCCAGAAGGCCTTCCGATGTCGCGGTCTGCGTGGATCCTGACTCATATCTCTATCTTTCAGGCAAGGAGGAGAAACCTAACAGCCAGACTCCCGCTCTGGATGCTGAGAACCACGGTTTCTATTCCGCAGTCACAAGTGCGGGAATACAGGTGGATGTCATATTTTCAGCCCAGATGCGCGATTCAGTTGCAAATCAGTACAAGGCCATTGTTTTCCCTTCCAGGATGTTGATGAACGCCCAGAAAGCGGTGACATTGAAGGAATATGTCCAGTCAGGCGGGGTGGTGATTGCCGATGCGTCATTCGCCATCTTGGACAGGTGGGGAAAGCCTTCCGACTACATGCCGAACAGCGGTCTAAACCAGCTCTTCGGAGTGAACTACGACAGAAAGTCAGAGGCGATAACATCCGGCACCATCAGCTATGAGAAGGACAAGATACCTCTGACTTTGCCGATAGAGAATTTGACACTGCTTGACGCCCAGGTGCTTGGCACTTTGGAAAACGGTAAGCCCGGATTAACTTCAAGGACGACCGGCAAAGGCAGGGCTGTGCTTTTCGCGGGACGTGTCGGCCAGTCATATTTGAACAATCCAGCCGGGAACAACCTGGACG
>JANYBI010000454.1 GCA_025360875.1 Lentisphaerota bacterium | reverse complement strand
GCAGGATACGCCCCTTTCCGGAAAGTCGTCGAAAATATCAGGCCGGCGAAGAAGATTGGAAGCGGGACTATCAGCAACGTCCATAGCAGGCGCCAGGTGAAGTCCATCGACAGGATCAGGTTCCTGTCGATGCAGTACAGGATCACAAGCGATGCGAACAGCGGCAGATACATCCATCTGTTGAAATCCTTCAGGCGCATCGCGACAAGATTAGCCATCAGCACCATCAGGAGGACGCCTGCGACCACGACCATCGTCACAAACCATGTCGTGCCGAAATAGAGGGAGCAGTCGCCGATGCTCTTCGTCTCCAGCAGGAGGAAGCCCAGTCCGAGGAACAGGAAATGCATGTCGTCACTCTTGAACTTGCGCCCTCGGATCATGTAGACTGCCGGAAGACATATCGCGAGCAGCAGCCCGATGACGACCAGATAGTCCATGGGTATCTTCTTCCCTGAAAGATACAGGTATGGCCAGTCGTCCGTAGGCGCGTCAACTGTGAACGAGTCGATGTTATCAGGGACAGGGAGCCGGACAAAGCGGCCATAACTGGCAGGAGGTTCAGGATGCTTGCCGCGCGGTGCGCAGATGATGACCTGCATGTCGCTGAAATAGACTATGGGCATTTTGCCGGTGCTCTCCGCTACCATCCGGATCAGCTTCTCGCACATCCAGTCGGAGCCGGCCATGAACGAGAGCGACAGCATACCGTCGGGATTTAACAGTTCGTATGCCATGCGCATGCTCTCTTTGGTGTAGATATAGCCGTCGAGGCGCAGATTGCTCATCGAGCTGAAAAGGGCCTGGGAATCGAGCCACCCGAAGACCACCATGTCATAGCGCTTATTGCAACGTTTCAGGAAGGCGCGTGCATCATCCACATGGGCGGTGACTTTTGGATTCGCATATATGCCGGAAGGATTGAATTTGCCTGACAATACGACTAGCATGGGATCGATCTCGACGGCATCGACATGCTCCGCGCCATTAAGGACAGCGACTTCAGTGTCTGTACCGCCGCCGGCACCAAGCACAAGGACATTGCGGTGCGACGACGAGAGCTTGTAAGGCAGGTCGTAGGCGATACGTCCTTCCAGCACCTCGGCTTTCACCTCTCCGGTGAAGCGAGATGGATCCATGGTGCAGTGAGGCTGGTAGAAATCGTGGTTGACGCTTATGCAGTAGGCCGGTGGATTCTGCATTGTGCGGATATTCGGCTTAGGCTGGCTTATCGCCGGAGATCTTTCATCCTTGTAGTTGAAGGAAGGATCCTTCTCACGGACAGTGATGTAGTAATAGGGAGACCATATTGCGTTCTGATCGTTTGAAATCGCGACCCAGTAAATGACAAGCGCCAACAGGGGAACCGACAAGATCCATTGGCGCCGCGGCAGGAGGAGGATGAATGCGGCCGAGACGAATCCAATTCCCAATACAGGCGAGAAATAATTGAGTGAGAATATGCCGAAGCACAGTGTCCCCGCAAGGCTTCCGCCCAGGTCCCATGAATATGCACGGAGGGGAGGAAGTGTTTCAAACAGGCATCCGATCCTCTGGCCCAGCGGGACGAACACGACCGCGTTAGTCAGGAAAATGCCGATCAGGCACAGATAATTCACAAGCTGGGGGATCTGGGCATAGAAACGGTGTTCGGACGTGGAGCCGGGCAGAGTCATGTGCTTTGCAATTATCAGAAATCCGACACTCAGCGCCAGGAGCGCCGGGATCAGAGGGAAAAGGGAACGCCTCGCACTGCCCAGCATCGCGCCAATCCCGAGTCCGAGGAATGAACTGATCAGCATGAGATTGGCGTAATACGCGACCATCCTGACAACGGACGGCGCCCAGCGTATGACCATAAGTTCCAGGAAAAGGGCGAGAAATGACAGAAGAAACAGTTCCCATCCCCGACGGGTATTATAAGATGCTGCCAGCTGTGACGACGGATTTGCCTCTTCCATAAACTCCTTGCCTGAAAATAATATGGGATGCGCAAAGTTTAAAGTTAGCATACGGCGCGCAAAAGTAAATTATGGAGGCTATATGTATCCAGCTCAACCTTGCCTTTGACTGTGGCCAATGTATTTTACGGAATCCTAATTAAGGAGTATGAGAATCTGTCCCGATTACGCTTTCCCGGCAGGACTTTGGCAATATGGCGTGTTGAACGATAGAAAGGAGCCATCATGACAAGACAAATTAATTATTCGGCAATCGCATTATTGCTTATTCTATTTTCTTCTTGTTCCTCGATCAGGAACTCGACAGGGACAAGCTATACGCTGATCACTCCCGACGGTTCTATCTTTGACAAGGAAATCAAGGTCCGCATGGCGCTCTCAGATGAAGTCGGAGGTGATATCCGCTATACCACCGATGGTTCGGAACCCGGTCCTGATTCCCCTGTCTACAAGGCTCCAATAGTCCTGAATGAAACATGCCAGCTCAATGCTTCCATTTATATTGATGCCAATAAGGAAAGCAGGACATCGCGCGCGAAGTTCATTAAAGCGTCTCCTCCATCCCCGCCGCAGAGAACGATATTATGTGTTATCGATTCAACTCATCATGACATGTTTGATGAACTTCCACTTGAGAACATCAGGAGCCTGATCTCAAGAGGCGTGCTATATAAGAACGCCGTCAACCTTGTTTCAGTCCCAGTAAAGCATTTAGAGAATTACCAGTGGAACCTGCCGACTTCATATCCCCCTGTTTCCGCGGGAACTGTCTTTCTGGGTACGCCTGATCTCAACAAACATCTTATACAGCAGAGTTTTCCGGGCCGGGCCGCCTTTATTTCGAACTCGACCATGTTTTTCCCAGGCAAAAGCAATACCAACGGCCGTTATATTACTGATTCCTATGCAATAGCCCATGACCTGCAGGACACAATTCCAGGAGATGAAACCGAGATGAAAGATGACTCTGTTGTCAGGGAAGCTGAAAGAATAATTGAAAGCGACAATCCCCAGTTCATCTCCATATACATGCATGCCGCGGCTTATGCCGCACAAAACGATTCCAAGGCGGGAAGGGATATTTTGAACCGTGAATCGGATTGGTATAAAAGCATGCTTAACACCGATCGCTGCATCGGCGCCTTGACATCATGGCTCGATAAAAAAGGCTATATGAAGGAGACTGTGATAATCATAGCCGGATGCAATGGCGTGAATGAAAAGGGCCTTCGTTCTCCAACCGATATTTCTACTACGGAAACATCAATAATAATCTGTGGCAAAAATATCAAGAGGAAGAAGGAGTTCCAATACGCGGAATCAATTGATCTTATGCCGACCATATGCTGGCTCAACGGGAAGGACTATTCGGAATTCTGTCAGGGCAAAGTTCTATCAGAGGCTTTTGAAGGACAGGCTGAAAGCATCAGATCGGACCACTGGTTGAGCAGGCTTAACCATGTACTGCTCGCATATAATGAACTGATTTCCAAACCATCGACCCAAAAAATCCTGAGCAGGAGCGGCAGCGATAGCAAAAATAAGGAAAAGGATAAGAACAAAGATAAGAATAAAGCCGAGGATAAGGATAAGGAATCCGTTCTTTCAGAGTCAATGAGAGGGTTTCTGGGAATGGACAAGATATCTTCCTGGCAGATCTCATGTTCAAGTCTGGCGGAATTAGCGTGCCAGAACGAAACGATCTTAAAGGAAATCCGTGATTCCCGCTCCAGCTATTCCGATACCCCAAAAGAAGATAAAAGCAAGGGAAAGCATCATAACAAGCAAAAATAGGGCTGATTTCCCCAACGGAAATCATTTGCCGCGATGATGATGGCAGCCGCTAACTGTGCAGACCAATGTTGCAGATGTGCCCATGAGGAGGATGACCAGTCCCAATACTTTCAGGATCTTGCTTTTTCTTACATATTTTGCTTTCATGATATCTCCTTTTTTTATTTCTATCAGACAATATAGATGTCCATTCACGTGATTGCTATGGCTCGTTTTAAACACTTTCAAAAACCGAGTTGTTCATAATCAACGACTTAAATGCGGTCGGAAATTTGTTGGCATTACAAATCCCTCCCTTTTCAGGCAAACCTGATGGCTGACGGTATAGCCACTCCCGTGGCCTGGAA
>JANYBI010000429.1 GCA_025360875.1 Lentisphaerota bacterium | reverse complement strand
TGTCGTCGAAGACAAATTCCTCGGAAAACTCCTTTCGTGCCCTAAATGCCAGGGTAAGTTCTATGCCCAGTCATCTAAAAATAACTTGCAGGAGTCAATCAAGACATCATCCGCCTCAGCCACTGCCAAGATAAAAATTGGTCAAGCACCGGTAGACAACCTTGCCAAAGCCAGGAAAAAAAGGCTGGTTATCATCCTTATCGCCATACCTGCAGTTATGCTCCTAGCCTTTGCATTATGGAAAACCCATAAGTTCTCTATGGGTTCAGCCAATGACAAACCAGATCAGAAGATCGCATACTCCTCGGCAATGGAACTTCTTAAATCCCAGAGTGGCATAGAAAATATCCAGGACGCCCTCTTCTCCAAGAAATATACTCTTTCAGCCGGCGATGCGAAAACAAGGACATTCTCCCTGCGGACTTCCGTGACCTTGCTTATGCCGAACCAGAAGAAACCCTCTGAGAACAAAATCACAGTCAACATGAAGTATCTCGGAGAGGAACAGTGGGAATATATTGGCTACTCGTTCGACAAATAATTATCGGTTGCCTTTCCTTCCCCGCCTTGTTTTTTTAATAAATTTCAGCGAATTCACTTTAATTTCCCAGCGCAAGAGATAGGATTTTAACCGAAATTTATTAATTCCTTTCCTTCAAGGAGCGAAGACATGAAAAAAATGGACAGCGGAAGATTTTCGAAGCTTACACTTCTCAAGGCGTCGAAGACGTCGTTCCAAGGCAGCCCCATGGGGGCATCCATAGAGGTCTTTGACAATCTTTTCCCCGGACGTGACTATGAAATAACCTTAGACTGCCCCGAATTCACATCCCTCTGCCCCGTGACTGGCCAGCCGGACTTCGGGGAGATCACAATCAGATATGTTCCCGGTAAACTCTGCATCGAAAGTAAGTCATTGAAACTCTTCCTGTTTTCATTCCGCAACTTCAACACATTCCACGAGGAGTCTGTCAACATCATCCTGGACAGGATTGCTGCAGCCTGCTCCCCAAGATGGATCGAAGTGACTGGCAAATTCCATCCGCGCGGCGGAATCGCCATCAATGTCAAATGCGTGAAAAAACAAAAAGGCTATGTCAGGAAATGAAACTCAAAGGAATAACTGCTTTATCCAATGGAGGAATCACCTCCCCTTCCGGATTCAAGTCTTCTGGAATCTGCGCCGGCCTGAAAAAGAGCGGGAAACCGGACATGGCTCTCGTATGGTCTGAAACTCCGGCAAAGACGTCAGCCGCATTCACCAGCTGCCTGTTTGCTGCGGCTCCAGTTGTCTATGACCGGGAAATAATCAGGAAAAACAAGCCTGTTTCCGCAATAATAATCAACAGCGGAAATGCAAATGCCTGTACTGGAAAAAAAGGCATGTTAAACGCGCGTTCAATGGCATGCATGACCGCGGATCTGCTCGGGATCAGCCCTGATGCCGTGCTCGTTTCATCCACCGGAAGAATTGGCGTCCAGATGCCGATGGATAAGATTTCCGCCGGAATCGGAAAGGCTGTATCAGGACTTTCCATGAACGGTGGGCATGAGTCAGCCGTCGCCATTATGACGACCGACACACGTCCGAAGGAGATAGCTGCAAGCATCAGGATTTCGGGCAAGACCGTCACCATCGGCGGAATGGCAAAAGGCGCCGGCATGATCGCCCCGGGAATGAAAACCGTACCGCATGCTACGATGCTGTCATATGTCACCACCGATGCGGCAATTGATTCTCGCCTGTTAGACAATCTTCTCGCAGAAGGCACCGATCTTTCATTCAACAGGATTACTGTAGATGGCGATATGAGCACGAACGATACGCTTATCGTCATGGCTAACGGAACGGCAGGGAATAGGACAATAAAATCAAATTCAAAAGAAGCCGGCCTTTTCAGGAATGCGCTGCTTCACGTCCTCCAGTTTCTGGCGAAAGCCATAGTCCTCGACGGCGAAGGTGTCACGAAATTTGTTACAATCAAAGTGTTAAACGCGCCAAGTCTGAAAGATGCCAACCTGTGCGCGAAGTCTATTGCCAATTCGCTGCTCTGCAAGACTGCATGGTTCGGCGGCGATCCGAACTGGGGCCGGGTAATGGCCGCAGCAGGATATTCCGGCGCATCATTCAATCCCGACAAGGCAAGCCTCTATTATGAAAAGACTCCGGTAGTGAGGAACGGACAGGATGCCGGAACACCCGAAAAGGTTCTTGCACTGATCGTACAGAAGAAATCATTTACAATCACGCTAGACCTCAAATCAGGGAAACATTCCACCGAAGTGTGGACCAATGACATCTCATACGAATATGTCAAGATAAATGCGGATTACCATACCTGACGGAGCGGCACTTTCGAGGCGCCTTCAATTGTCGGAGAGACGTTTACCTGCCTATGGCAGCGCCTAAGGCGACCAGGGACAGCGCTCCAATAATAATATTAACACCAGGAGAGCAGTATAGATGAAAAAGATAATCAACAAAGCTGAAGTTCTGATAGAGGCCCTGCCATACATCCAGAAATTCCGTGGAGAGACAATAGTCATAAAGTTCGGCGGAAGCGTTATGGAAAACGCCGCACTGATGAAAACAACGATGAAGGACATCGTCCTGATGGAATGCGTGGGGATGAATCCGGTCGTAGTGCATGGCGGCGGCGATGCGATAAGCGCGAAACTCGCAAAGATGGGAATCGAGACGAAGTTCATCAACGGTCTCAGATATACCTGCGACAAGACTATCGGCGTTGTCGACGACGTGCTTCACAACGATGTCAATCTCGATCTCGTGAACGCCATAAAGGATGCCGGTGGCAAGGGACACCAGCTTTCGGGAAAGAAATTCCTGAAAGCGAAGAAAATGTTCACATCCTGCCCCAAGACCGGGAAAAAACTTGATATTGGTTTTGTCGGCGACATCCATCATGTCGACATAACTCCCATACTGGATGCATTGAAATCAAATGTCATACCTGTCATCCCCCCCCTCGCCTGCGATGAGAATGGACAGGTCTTCAACATCAACGCCGACATAGCCGCATGCAAGATAGCTGAAGCGCTCAAGGCGAAGAAACTCGTTTTCCTGAGCGATGTCCCCGGTATTCTCCAGGATCCCAAGGATGAGGAGACCGTCATTTCAACGATCAAGGTCGATGACGTAAACACCCTCATCGAACGTGGAATCATAAAAGGCGGTATGGTTCCAAAGGTGAAGAGCGCGATCCATGCGATAAATGCCGGCACGGACAAGGTCCACATGATCGACGGTCGCGTTAAGCATTCGCTGCTCCTGGAAATCTTCACCGACAAGGGCATCGGCACGGAAATCGTGAAGGACTGATGTCTAGAATCTTTCCCGGGACGGGCAACGCTACATTTAAACAATTACCGCAGGGATACCAGCGGCCACTAATTATTTCAACATTCGAATGTTCGGTTGTTCGACATTCGATTGTTCAATTCCCTTTGATATCAGCCCAGCGGGAGAAGCGTCGGCCTGCGCTGGTCGAATGAGCAGACCTTGGAATAGCCTGCGGATTTCGCATGTTTCACGGCTTCTGCGAAGTTCGCAGCTATCTCTGCGGGGGTGTGGGAATCGGAACCGAGCGCAAGCATGACTCCGGCTTTTTCCGCCATCTTCAGGATTTCCAGCGACGGATACAATTCCTTGACCGGTTTCCTTAAGCCTGCAGTGTTGATCTCCACAGCCATCCTATTCTTTGCAGCCGCCTTAAAAACCTGTTGCACTATCTTGGAAATGGCATCCATGGACTTTGGATAATATCCGAATTTTTTCGGCAGGTCGAAATGGCCGATAATATCGAATTTCCCGCTATCAACCATTTCCAACAGCAATTCAAAATATCGCATCCATACTTTTTCAATAAAATCCTTTTCGTTCCATTTGTCGGCATATTCAGGATTGTCGAATGGAAAGTCATCCGTGTAGTGGACAGAGCCTATAAGATAATCAAATTTTTCATTTTCAAGATTCCGCCAGACCTCTTCCATCCTGCCCGAAACCCAGTCGACTTCGAGACCATAAAGAATTTTGATAGCATGGAATTTCTTCTTTAAATCCGATACGGTTTTCCTATAGATTGGAAACTGGCCAGCGGACATCCTGTATTTTGAATCAAACCCGACTGGCCACGGGCAATGATCGGAAAAGCCTATTTCGGATATTCCATTCCTGATAGCCATTTCAACATATTCTTCTGGAGTGCCATCTGCGTGTTTACAGAGGGAGGTATGGACATGGTAGTCTATGAGCATAAAATTCCAGGTTCCAGTTTTCAAATATCTTATACGGACTGCAGCCTGCTCTCAAGCTGTGATACTTTGCGTTTCATCTGTTCATCAGAGGCGAAATCGCTTTGGATCTTGTTGCAGGCGTGTATGACGGTGGCGTGATTTCTGCCGAAGGCATCACCAATCTCCAAAAATGACTTGTCTGTCATCTTCCTGCACAGGTACATGGCAATCATCCTCGGTCCTACGATGTTCGATGGACGCTTGTTGCCAGTGATGTCGGAAACTCTCAGGTCGAAATATTC
>JANYBI010000379.1 GCA_025360875.1 Lentisphaerota bacterium | reverse complement strand
ATGCCAGGATATTAGGATCCTCCACCTGGCAATTAGCCTGGTCAATTTGTCGACCGAAGTCCCCGGCTCCAGATACTCGGCAAGTTGTGAATGAGACACAGCGGTAATCATCCTAACCTCCAAATCTTCCAAGTCTTCCTGACTGCAGCAAGAAAAGGCCTCTTGCTGAATTTCGGTATCGTATTCTGGTCAGGTATATAACAATAGCCGCGAGCAATATTGTCGGCCTTTAGGTGCTCAATACGCTGCTTCAATAACTGCTCTGCGGTAAGAGTCCGATCAACATCATGCATTTTCCAGTAAAGGCTCTCAACCAGGACCCCTCCAGCGGGACTCCACCAGAACTGTGGAAAATTTCTCGGTGAAATGCCACCCTCATTGTCACCATAAACCAAATATCCGAGCCCGGCATCCATGTAATCACTATTGATAGTGTAAAGACAGGCACCGTGACAAATATTCAACTTTTTCATGAGCCCCCAGTCCGTGAGCAAATTTGACAAATCGTCGGTATAGACGCCAATAGTCATCACCTGCGACAGCATATAGTTTGGAGCATATACGTTCATACTTGTTCCTCCTTCACCACTTCTTCAGACATTGGCACTTCTGTAGTTGCAATCCCACTGACGGCGCCTGAAAGAGGTGTTTTTCTTGGACGTCCTCTTTTTCTACGTACTGGAACATCGGGCACGGTCGCCGGAACCGTCTCCGGTTTCTCTGTTTCGATGCCATTGATCGTTCCCACATCAGCCTGTGGAACAATCTCATCACCGGGCTGAGCGCCATTTCCTTTTTCGATAGCAGCCATATTGTCCTCCATGATTAAATTGGCTTTTTTATTGTCTATGTTTATTCGATCAAATTCATCTTTGGCTCTTTCGCGGATACCGGCAATTCTCTTCCGCACCACCTCCCGTATCCGTTTTGTCAAGGTTGTCATAAGTTCTCCTCCTATTTGTTCATATGTCTTCTAATTCAAGGGTTGCGAGCTGGACCAGCACATGCGCCGATCCAGCTCTAACCATCGCGTGTTATGACTGTTCCACCTTCTACTCGAGGGAGTTTTGAGCTTCCGATGTGATGTCGCTTGCTTCAGCGACCTCGTCGGCGCCGATCCCGAATTTCTCCAGTGCCAGACGGATTTCCTGCCGCTGGGTCTTGCCCAGCCTGACCTGCAAGTTGGCAGAAATCAGCCTAGTTGCGGTCGCATCTTCAAACAGCGCGTCAATCTGATCCTCCGGGACAAGCTTGCGTTCAAGTATAATCTGCCGCATCTTCTCCTTTGTGAATCCGTGCCAGGTGTGGGCCCGTTTCCATTTCACGACAGCCCCGCTAACAGATATTTCCTTTTCAGCCGCAGATCCGATCCTGTTCTTCAGATCCACGATGCGGCTTTCAAGTATCTTCGCCTGTATCACGAGTTTGACCAGGTCACCGGCCAATGTTCGTACGTCTGGACGTTGCGTATCCGTCCACAACTGCTTCGGGGTTATGCTCCCAATGGTCGCAATCATCAGGCTACCTTTCCATGCCGCTGCTGTTCCCCGAAGATAAATTGACTGCAAAGAGCCAATAACTTGGAATTTGCCTCAATTAGCTCCAAGAGCCTTGCCCTGAAGGGATCCTCTGTCATGACCGTCGTCTTCAGCTTTGAGGCCTGGCAGAAGTCGTTCACGGCGCGTTGCAGACCCCGGCGGTAGATTGACAGCACCGGTCTCGCATCGGCAGCGACCAGACCAGGATCAATCATGAAGAGACATGCACCGATCTGGTCGCCTGCAAGGCAGGGCGACTCAAACTCGCCGAACAGAGGGTCGTCACACACGAATATCCTCAGTTTGAAATCCGGAACTTTCCTGATGCCGGCGCAATGTGCCTCCAGATCCAGCCCAAGTTCCTGGCAGATCCCCTCAAGATCAACCCAGAGGTGCCCATCATTTTCGAGCACCAGACACCCTTCAGCGCCGTAGAATTGCACCCGTCTGAAGCGTGCGCCGCTCCCGAGCAATATTCTCGGGACTGTTCTTGTCCGCTCTGTGTGCCCGTCCAATTTATTTTCTGGCCTCTCCCCGTAGTGCGCCTTCATGCCTACGCCGGCTTCCTTCTTCTTTTCCATAATTCCGTCTCCTTGTCCGCAGATCCAGCTGCAGTGCCTGTTTGCCCTTATGGGCGGATATCTCTAATTCTTTCTCCCTGTCCATCAGGCTGTTCAGTCCGGTTATCTTCACTTGACAGCATCCGACGCATTGCTGCCGCCATTCTGCGCTTCCGCCACAGTCGCGGATACCGGCTGGGCCGATGGCACAACGGGATGTTTGCGGGGACGGCCCCGCTTTCTTTTTAGTGGAACTGCCTGTGCGGCAATCCCTACGCCATTATTTACGTTCGATGGCACGACCACTTCAAGGTTATTTTCCTGAAGGCCGACTTGCGATTCCTGATTTCCCATTTCTCTCTCCTTTGTGTTTTGCCTTGCGGCGTTATTTTCCTATCACATTGCTAATTAACACGTTTTGACAAACAGAGTTCCATTGCGTATTAAGCGGCTCAGTATGGGAGCCCCATATTCACGATATTTCTTTATAAATTCAGCCGGCGACAGATTCATCGATATCACTGTTGGCAAACGACCTGCAGTCCTATCTTCAATGAGGCCATAGAGGGCGCTTGCCCAGTTTCCAGAGGGAAACTTATCGATGTCATCCAGAACTCCGAACAATGCTGTCTGCAGATGATATGATGTGTATTTGCCAGGACAGTCCAGCTTCGGGCATAGCGCCTCTTTAAGCTGGTCACCCCGGATCCAGAAATGATTTTGCATTGTCTGTGATTTATTGTAAATATCTTGAAGACACCAGCCTCCGCTATCCCTTCTAATGATGTACGGTACTATTTCCTGATAAATGGCAACAGACAGATGCGATTTTGCAGTATTTGGAGGACCATAGAACAAAAGCGACCGCGGATTCTTATTTCTCAGTTCTTCAATGTATTGTTTGACAGAGGTCAGAATGCCTTCCTGTTCAGGGTTTCCAGCCCGATAGGATTGAACGGAGGAACACCGCAAGTTCCCCGGCACCTCCTGGAGGCAGTCGCACTCCCTCCAGTCTATCGTTGGTTGGTCTAGATTTTTTTCAAACATCGGCTGTTCCTTCCTTTTTAATCTTATTCATCTATTATTACTCTTTCTTCTATCCTTATTGGATTTGTTTCAACTGCGTTTCAATTGCGTCTCATATCCGTTTTATTTTGTGTTCATTTTGCGTTCCTGTTGATTTTGATGTGGAAACACATCCACCGTAATATAAAAGGGTTATGATTGTTCCGCTGGGTTCATGGTGCGTTTTAATCTGCCCTGCATCCTCCATTTTTTTCAAGAATGTCTTGACCTTGCTGGTTGAGACACTCCAGGCGTCAGCCAAGTACCGGAATGCCGTGTAATACTGTCCACGCTTTATCTTAATTGGTTTATTGTATTTGAAGCTGAGATGTTCAGTATCCTTGAACTCGGCATGTACATACAAATAAAAAAGCATATATGTGTATTCTGTGTTCCTGCGTAAAAAATATGGACATGCGGCCACTTGGCGCCCTACTGGTATAAAACCTGAGCTTTTCTGTGTACGCGGTTCTGCGCAAGCAACTCCATCCTCCCCTTCGGACTCATCTTCAAGTGAAGGGAAGTCTCCTGGTTTTGTATTTACGAATTCTGCTTTATTTGCTTTGAGAAGAGATATACTACGTTCTGCACATCCATCAACTTGAAATAAAGGACTGTTGCCCAGGAGCGGTTCATCACTACCAGGGGCGACCGCTTTGGAAATAAGCGTCGAGTCTTCGGCTATGCTTGGAGCGTTGTCGATTGCTTCGTCCATAGGATCATTACCTTTTATGATATTCCCCGCCTTTACGTGGAGGTGTGTTGCAGAGCCTCTCGAGGCTCTTGTAATATTTTTCAATCTTTGTACTCATCTTTAAAAACTCCTTTAAATTGTTGTTTTAACCTCATAAATTACCCGGTAATAAGCAGATCCAGATCAGATTTTTTGAATACGACACGACCGCCAACTTTGTGATATTTGAGCCTCCCGTTTTTGCGATGGGTCCACAACGTGATCCTGCTGAGGGTCGTATACTGCTGTGCATCTTTAATGCTCAAATATCGGTCTTGCGTGATGTTTTGATTTCCACTCGTGAACAGATTCAGAGCTGTTTCAAGTGTCTCTTTTGAAGCATCATCCTTAAAGATATACTTGACCAAGGTTGACCTCATCTCATCCGTATTGTCTTTCATTCAGTCCTCCTGTGTACTTATTTGAACTATGAAGGTATAATAGGGGAGGAATTTCTTAATGATAGCACTAACACATGTTAGTATAATGGTAGTTTAATGTTAGGCTAACATCATTCTATTAGGAAGCATTAATCTCTTAGGAGAGGATGAATGGGATTATAGTCTCAGTTATAGCTTTGGCGCAGGGGATGCTCTTTGAAATATTCAGAAACTTAAGCTCTTCAACAACATTTGCTTGGACACTAATTTCAAGGTTCAGCTTCCTAAACATATAGTTGAATGCTGATCCGTTGATCTTGAACTTTCGCTCCTTACGTCCAGAATCATAAACATCACGCATGACCATTTTATATATTTGCTCA
>JANYBI010000377.1 GCA_025360875.1 Lentisphaerota bacterium | reverse complement strand
TCGCGGGCTCTTGAAGGTTGGCTACTACGCGGACATCGTGGTTTTCAATCCGAAGACGATCGCCGACCGGGCGACCTATGCCGAACCACACCAGCTTGCGGTGGGCGTGGACGATGTGCTGGTCAACGGCGGATTCGAAGTTTCCGGAAAAATGATCGCAGCAAATTTGCAGCGCCATCTCAGGAACGGAATGACTTTCGACGGCGAAGATCCACTTTTGCCGCTGCGCTGGTCGTGGAACTCCGCTGGAACTGTTGACATGCGGCTGGTGCCCGACGCGCACTCCGGCAAACAGGCGCTGAAAGTCGTCTGCCCAAAAGGAAATCTCGAAATGAATATGCGGATAATCGAAGTGGTTCCCGGCGCGACATATTCGTTCGGCGGATGGGCGAAAGGAAAGGGCAATGGGAAAATCACCGTCTTTGGCAATGCATACGAAGGCGCCAGGGAACTGGCAAAAGCGGATCTTGCTTTCAATCCAGAATGGACTGAAGCCCGCCAGAAGGTCACAATCCCAGGCAATATCAGGACCGTGACATTCGGATTTGTCATATGGAGCTCCGAACAGGCGCTTGTGGACGACCTCTTCTTTTCAGCCGATCTCAAGGAACCTTTCGATGCAACCACCGCAATGACAACGAAGTACAAAAAGGACGATCACACATTGATCTACGTGGATTTCGATGGGAAAAATGACGAATACCTGCTTCAGGCCGGCGCAGAACTTACCGACGAGAAAAATGGCCGTTTCGGCAAAGGTGTGAGAATTGACAAATCCAAGGTTTCCTCTGTGGCGATTCCAGTGACAGCGAAAGAGATGCCGCCGGAAGGCACTCTGGAATTCTGGTTCTCCCCGGAGGACGACCCGATACACATCTACAACTATATGGATCTGCTCGCCGGAGATACGGATGTCATGTCATTTCATGCTGACACCAGTTCGATGTTCAGACATTTCTGGAGAATATCGGGTGGCATATACGATCTGCAGAATGATATCAGGTGTCCGCATGAAATCTCCCGCACATGGTTCCGCCCGGGACAATGGCATCACATTGCCGTAGAGTGGGATCTGGAGGCAGTGCGGTTCTATGTGGATGGAGCACTGGTGAATTATTCGACAGCCCGCCCCCTGCCTTTCTTCAAACTTGCGACAACAATCTTCCTGGGGTCAGGCATCAGCAACTACGCATGGTCAGGCGCGTTCGACGAAGTCCGCCTGTCCGACGTAAAACGCTATGGCCCATCCATTCCCGTAGGAGCCAAGTGGACTCCGTTTGTTGTGGCGTCGCAGAATGCGGAGCAGGAAAATAAAAAATCCGATCCACCGCAAGAAAAACCTGCGTCAGACTTCGCGAAGGAGCGCAAGGATCTCATCGGCGCGATTCCTCCGCCTCCGGCGGACGCGATCTCGTTCGACGCAACTCAGTGCAAGCCGCTTGTCCAGGACGATCCGGATTTCAAAATTCTTGAAAATACGCCGATCCCGGGGATGACGGTGGCGAAAATCGGCGCTCCGGTCGATATGATCCGCGCTCCAGACAACGATGGCGGATATTGGAAGTTGTCCGGCGTTCCACCAGATTCATACCATGTCGGATTATGGTATGAGTCGAACCGCGACGGACTTGAATCTCCACAGTCATGGGGTGTGTTATACGTCTATCTAAATGGACGCTCGCTCCAGCTTTCGACGCATTCCAATCCTGTCCAGGTCGCCCCGGGCATTTATTATGTTGAGGCGCAGTCCAAGAATGCCGAGCCTATGAAGGACGGCGACGAGATAGCAGTGTTTGGCGTCCGCCAGCCTGTGCGCTTGGCACGTCTGACACTCTATAAAAACGAACCGGCACGCGGCTGCGGATGGATGTTCGAGAACTACGGCGCCAACTGGTTCAATCGCGACAGCGCTTTGCGCCTCAACACTTTCTGCGGATTCCGCGCCGCGGAAGGAAAAGGACTGCGCGGCTATTGGGGCGATCTTGAAACAGAATCTCCTGACTGCCTGAAGAAAAATGCGGAAGGCAAGGCGCTGGCATTCTACAACATCTCGAATCCTCTGCCGGTACCGCTGACCGTGAAGTGCCGGGCCGAGGTGAAGGCATACTTCAGAGAACTCGTCGGAAGCGATGACACAACTATCGAACTCAAGCCGCATGAACGGGTTACGAGGGAAGTTCCATTCACGATCATCCCGGATTCCTGCCGCTACAGCATCGAGGCGAAGGTCAGCGCTGTAACCCCGCCCCTACTTCGTCCCGACTCGGGCAGAATCGGTAACTACGAAGGGCAGGCTTCCCTTGGCTGGCCCGCAATGGACACAATTGATTTCTTCAAGGGCGTACGGCAGACTATTCCATGGCCCGACCCTTTCAACAACTACTTCTGGCGCGCTGTCCAATTCGGTCAACCACTTCCGGGAGTCCAACAGAATATCTCCCTGAACGGTCAATGGGAAAGCGCCTTCACCCCCATTCCGACGGCACTTCCGGTTCCGGCTCCGGCGGAACTCAAGTGGGAGCCACGCCAGGTGCCTTTCAATTATTGGGAATGCGATAGCAGCAAGGTGAAACCCGTGCCACACGGCATCTACCTGCGGCGGAAATTCACAGTTCCGGAAGGCGACAGCAAACGCACATGGCGACTGTTTGTCAAAGAGGTGACAGACGAGGCGACCGTATATGTGAACGGACAGAAAGTCGGAAATGTGCGCGGAGTGCACACCCCCATTCTCTGCGATGTCACAACGGCGCTTCATCCCGGAGAAAACGAGATCATGATCGCGGTGCGCGACTCGCTGGCAAACATGGATCCGGCATATGTCAATCCGAACAATCCGGAACCTTCCTCATCGTTCCTTGACGCGCCAGGATCCAATTCTCCTTCATCCTACTTTGGAGTCTCCGACGTTAAACTTAAATCTTCTCCGCTTGTCACGGCGGAGGATCTGCAGGTGAACACCTCCGTCCGCAAAAAGGATATCAGTGCCAAGTTCAACGTGGTCAACCGCGAAGATTCCGCAAGAAGGATCAAGGTGAAGGCCAGCATCCTGGACGCCGGCAAGCCAGTCATGGACATAGGTGAAGCAAATATTGATCTGGCTCCCGGCGCTGCCAAGCGGCTGACCATCAGAAAACCCTGGGAAAATCCCGTCTTATGGGGACCCGGCTCGCCAAAACTTTACACCATGGCGATTCAAGTGACCGATGCGGATACGGGCGGAGAACTCGATCTCCTCCGGGAACGTTTCGGTTTCAGGGAATGCTGGATCCAGGATGGCCGCATCATCCTCAACGGCGCTCCCGTCCGCCTCAAGGGGAGCTGCTGCAATGGAGGTTGCGGAGTCATA
>JANYBI010000371.1 GCA_025360875.1 Lentisphaerota bacterium | reverse complement strand
TAGAGTCGGGACGGGTCCAGAGTCTTGAAATATTCCTGGAAAAGCTGTTCGGATATCTCGTCATTGAGAATGTGCTGGCGATAATGGTCCTTGCTGAAAATATTTGCGGTGACCCTTGCGACGATCTCCTGATCCTTTTCCGGTTCGACGGCAAAAGAACTAAGCACTGGCAGAATCGCGGCAAGCGCTATGCTGAAAAAGCTTCTTATCGGCGGAAAATTGCTGGACATCTGGTTCCTCCCAGTTTTTGGAGACTCATAATTAATGCAAACGGAAATATGTATTTCGATTTGAGGTTTTCAATTGAAAGAAGGAAATATAGGGATAAGTTTTTCAGGAGTGAACGTAAAGGGAACCTCTAAAAACTGACATATGGACATATTGAAAAGACATCCGGATTCTGAAAAGATAGGCAAGGAAGCCTACAAGTCTGAAATGCCGGATCTGGCGATGGGGCTCGGTTCACTGCAGCGGCGGCTGGTCGAATCACAGATCCCGTGTGTGATTGTTTTCGAGGGATGGGGTGCGGCCGGCAAGGGGACGCTGATCAACAAGCTTATGATGTCATTCGATCCGCGAGGGTTCGATGTGCATTCAATCGTTAGAGAAACGGAAGAGGAGGCTTACCATCCTTTCATTTGGAGGTTTTGGACCAAGACTCCAGCCTCCGGAAGAATTGCGATATTCGACAGGAGCTGGTATCGGAGGGTCTCGATTGAGAAAGTCGACAAGGAAGTGCGAAAGAAGGACATTAAGCCCGCCTACGACGCCATCAATTCATTTGAAAGGCAGCTTGGCGATGAAGGATGCGTCATCATCAAGTTCTTCCTGCACATCAGCAGGAAGGAGCAAAAGAAAAGATTCAGGAAACTGCAGGGCAATCCTGCGACTTCATGGCGGGTCACCAAGGATGACCTCAGGCACAGCAGACAGTACGACAAATATCTAAAGACCTATGGGGAGATGATTAAAAGGACTGATTCCCCATGTGCCCCCTGGACAATAGTGGATTCCACAGACCAGCGGACCGCCACTCTTGAAATATTCAGGAGTGTTTCAAAGGCATTGGAGAAGGCGCTTGCCCGGCATGATGCCACCAGACGCGGTTCAAAACCTGCATCAAAAGCCCCGCCATCCTCATATGGCAGGAAAATCCTATCCGGTATCGACTGCGACAAGACACTTGCCAGGGACCAGTACCTTGTCAGACTTGATGAGAGGCAGAAGAAGATCAGGGAGCTTGAGCACGAAATTTACAGCAGGCGTATTCCGGTACTGATCCTTTACGAGGGCTGGGATGCGGCCGGTAAGGGTGGCAATATAAGAAGACTTGTACAAAACCTGGATCCTCGCGGGTATGAAGTCGTTCCGATCGCTGCGCCGTCCGACATTGAGAAGAGACATCATTATCTCTGGCGTTTCTGGAACAGGATACCAAAGGCTGGCCACATCACCATTTTCGACAGGACCTGGTACGGGCGGGTCCTGGTTGAAAGGGTCGAGAGATTCTGCCATGAATCCGAATGGCGCAGGGCATATCATGAAATAAACGATATGGAAAAACAGATTGCCGGAGCCGGTGCAGTAATTGTAAAGTTCTGGCTCCATATTACAAATGATGAACAGCTCAGGAGATTCAAGGAGAGGCAGTCAACTCCATGGAAAAAGTGGAAAATTACCGACGAGGACTGGCGGAACAGGGAAAAGTGGGATGCATATGCCGCCGCCGTCGACGAGATGATAGACAAGACAAGCACAAACCATGCACCATGGACAATCATAGAATCGAACTGCAAGTATTTCGCAAGGATAAAGGCCCTTGACACTGTCATCGGAGCAGTTGAAAAGGCTCTGTGAAACAGTTTTTGCGATTCATCGGCTTTTCCTTTTGCATTTTATATCAACGGAGATATAATTAATCCTTTCCAATGAAAACCAGCAGCTTGCCTGCACACCGTAATTTGCTTTAAGCGAGATGGGTTGAATATGAAATTCGACATATTGTATTACAGGTTCGGAAAGGTTTCCGCAGTACTTGCAGTCCTGCTGGTCTGGGCATGCATATATCTTCCCGGTCTTGGAAACCGTGAAGTGCAGGGCAACGAGCCCAAGCGCACACTTCCGGCTCTTGCCATGATTCAGAGCGGAAACTGGATAAACCCCGAACTTGCCGGTGAAAAATACTACAAGAAGCCACCATTGATCAACTGGATGATCGCGACTTCGTTTACTCTGACCGGCAATACAAGCGAGTTCTCGGCAAGACTTCCATCAGCTCTGACCGTATTGTGTTTTGCACTTCTCATCGTCCTTATGCCTTCGGGATTCCTCACCCACCCCGGGAAAATAATCTGTGCGATGATTTTTCTTTCATCTCTCGGGATCATCGACAAGGGGAGGCTCATCGAAATAGACGGGGCCTATACTGCCATTACTGGTATGGCAGTGCTTTCATGGTTGAATTTCCGCACCCTTAAATCGTCCGGCTGGCTTCTGTGGATAGTTCCCGGAATATTTCTGGGGCTGGGGTTGCTATTGAAAGGTCCCCTCATACTTGTTTTTTTCTACAGCGTGGTTTTCCTCTATCTCTACTATGAGAAAAAGTTTAAAGAGCTCCGCTCAATCCATCATGTTGCGGGCATAGTGGTCATGCTATTAATATTTTCCATATGGGCCATCACAGTGCTGTTGAGCAAGCAGACGGAACAGCCAGCAGGCAATTCAGAGTCTCAGGTGGCTTCAAAGATGAGCAGCGAATGGCTTTCTGATATCCTTGACAACGTCATTGGCATGGATTCGCTGAAAGGCGACAAGCCCTGGTGGGTCAAATTCTCAGCTGTTTTCATTGATTGGGCCAGGAACATCGTCCAGGCCTTGTTCTATTTTCTGCCATGGCTGTTATTTATTCCCTTTTTCCGCAGGGATAGCTGGTTCGAAAAATTGCCTGACGAAGGAAAGATAATTGTAAAAACTCTTTTCTGGTCGCTTGTTATCGGGATGGGCTGCCTT
Source organism: Lentisphaerota bacterium (assembly GCA_025360875.1). GTDB lineage: Bacteria > Verrucomicrobiota > Lentisphaeria > Victivallales > GWF2-50-93 > GWF2-50-93. Next base: position 3,716 of record JANYBI010000371.1, on the reverse strand, counting down.
ATGCTGCAACCTGGAGTGAGGGCGAGGTATTTCGTGCCGCTGGTTGCAATCGCCTGCCTGATGACAGGATTCATGCTTTCCCATCTGCAGGACAACAGCAAGTCCCACAGGACCTGGAGGAATATTATTCTGGCACTTTCGCTTATGTCGGCGTTAACTCTTTCGGCAGGGATTTTCCTGGTCAATATGAGGTTTATGCCAAAGCTGTTTGTCATGTTCAAGGTTAAGCCTCCGGCACCAATGGATTATATTTTTTATCTGCCTACGCTGCTGACATCCATATTGACGGTTGGGTTTCTCGTATATTTCTTCAGAAACAAGGACAGGTTTTCTGATTCCCTGAGATTGTCGCTCGCCAGCGCCGCCTTTACGGCAATTGTGGTCTTCCAACTGTACTGCTTCACGCTTCCAGTTATCAGGCAGTTCGAAGTGAAGCGACCAGCAGGAATGGCAATAAACAAGTGTATGCCTCCAGGCGAGACGCTCAACCTTTTCAATTTCGGGATAATGAATTACGAGCCTTTTCTCTATTACATCAGACCCCCTGTCAGATACGTTTTTGACGAGAAGGAACTTGCTGAAAAGGATAAATATGTGCTCTTTGAAGGGGAAACCTACGGAAGAATCGTGAATGACTATGGTATTGCAAGCAGGGAACCGAGGAAGGTATTGGATCTCACGTTCAAGAAAACCAAGTATGTTATAATCAGGTTCGAAAAACCGCCACCTAAGATTTCCGGCGTCAATTGAGACGCTTCATCAGATCGGATATTTTCCAGTACTGGCTTCTGTATATGGAAACCAAACAAGGAGCGCTGATTCTTGAACAAGAATAAAAGAAGAGTCCTGGCAGGGATAGCCGCCCTCGTATTCGCGCTCATCGTAACCGCTCTCCTGCTGCTATGGTACCAGGTGTTCCAGGACAGGTTCTACCCCAAGAGATTCGGTGTCGTCTGTGACGGCAAGATATTCAGGAGCGGACGTATCAATCCCGTGTTGCTTGAGGATGTTTTCCGGAAGAACGGAATCAGGACCATCATCAGCCTCACCGGCAAGGACGAACATTCAGGACCTGAATCCGAGATCGCGGAAAAACTCGGAATAAAAATGTTTTATTTCACCCTCCAGGGAAGCGGTATCTGTTCTGCGCAGGAATATGCCGATGTGCTCAAGGTGCTGGACGATTCCTCCAAAAACAATCCCGCGGTACTCGTCCACTGCTCCGCCGGAGTGAACAGGACCGGCGGTACGATTGCGCTTTACAGGATGCTGATAGAGAAAAAAACGTCCACGGAGGCTTATGATGAACTCCTGGACTACGGATGGTCTCCTTCAAAAAACGCCCAGCTCATACCTCATCTCAATAGCAATATAAAAGAGATAGCCGAAATACTTGCCAAGGACGGAGTCATCGACAAGGTGCCTGACCCGATCCCTCAGTTTGAATTGAAATAGCAAGAATTGATTTTGTCATATGTTCACGGCATCTGACAGCGGCATCCAGACCTTTCACGGTATTTGCTGTTCATCTTCCAAGAGCGTTTTGATTTTATCCGTAATGAGTGTAGTTTAAATTTAATTGTATTTTTTTAAGGGATGCCCTCTGGATTTCAATATAGAAACAATCCATGGAAGCCCTAAAACATTAAGGGATTTAAATGCTCGGGTATTGCCAGGTCTGCAGGAAACATGTTGAACTTGCCGCCAGTCCGAATGGGGGCAGGCATTCCTGTATCCATTGTGGAACACCTATTACCGTTCCTTCAGTAAACCAGCTCAACACCGGCACGGTGATAAACGGTTTCTATGTCGAGAGCAAGATAGGGCAGGGGGGGATGGGGGTTGTCTATAAGGCCAAACAGCTCAATCTCGAGAGATACGTCGCCCTCAAGGTCCTCTCCGACGAACTTTCCAAGGACGCTGAGTTCGTCGAGCGTTTCTTCCGAGAGGCAAGGGCTGCCGCAAGCCTAAGTCATTCAAACATTGTCCAAGTCTACGATGCAGGCAGCACTCTTGACGGCATATATTATTTCGCCATGGAACTTGTCGAAGGCGAAACACTTGATACAAAAATAACAAGAGACGGGCTCATACCTCCGAAAGATGCAATAGAAATTGCCAGTAAGATAGCCTCTGCGTTAGAATACGCCTGGGAGCGTCAGAAACTCAGTCACGGCGACATCAAGCCGGACAATATAATCCTTAACAGCAGCGGAGGCGCGAAGCTCGCAGATCTCGGTCTTGCCAAGTCCATTCATGATGAAAAGGCTTTCAAGGAAGGACTGATGGCGACTCCGCTATATGCCCCGCCAGAGGTCATCGCCGGGGATGTGCACAGGATTGACTGCCATTCAGACATGTATTCATTCGGCGCAACGCTGTACCATATGCTCGCAGGGGTACCGCCATTCATGGCGGATGATGCCGATGCTGTGATGAAAAAACATCTCAATGAGAAGCATATCCCGCTGATCCAGGTGAACAAGGAGCTGAGCCCAGCAATTTCAAACTTAGTTGATCACCTCATCGCGAAGAATCCGGAGAACCGCCCATCCTCCTGGAAGGAGATATGCAAGACACTTGATAAGATACACGACGAGAGGAAGGTATTCCATAAGCCGGCATCGGCGGTTCCCAAGGTCAATCCCGCGCCTATCCATCACCATGAAGCGAAGGCGCCGGATCCTCTGGCGAAGTTAATAAAACCCCTTTTATTTTCCGTCGTCATACTCGCATTACTTGCGGTTTCCGTATTCTTTTACCTTGAAAGCAGGAAGAAAACAGTCCAGCCGGGATCCGCCTTGCCTGCCACAGCTTCCAGTTCCAAACCAAGCCCCGCCGAAGCGATCAACAGGGAATGGCTGAAACTGAAGGCGGACATGCCCAAGGTTGATCCCGAGTATGGAATCAACCTCATACAGGATTTTGTCAAAAAACATCCCTCGAATGTGCCTGCTGACGCAGACAGCCTTCTGCAGGAGCTCAAGCAGAAGCTTGTCTCACAGCAGCAAGTAAAGAATGATATTGAGAAGAAGCACCTTGAAATTCAGAATGAAATAAAGGATCTTTGCGGGCTGTTATCCTCGCTGGATCTTGCCAAGGAACAGAAAGCCAGGCTTGATGAGCTCAACAGGAGGATTGAAGTTGTACTGCAATATGCCGGCAAGGACAAGGATTTCCAGATAGAACCCGCTTCCAAGAAAGCCCTAAACGAAGGGTTTCTCAAGGTTTCCGATGTGCTCCTTAAAATAAGGATGGAGGAGGAACGCGTAGCGCGCCTAGAGGAGGAAAAGAAGGAGCAGGAAAGGCAGGAGAAAGAGAAGAAACGGCTTGCAGAAGAGGAAAAGCAGAGGCAAGATAAGCTCGCATTGAACAATCTTATTGACGGATACTATCTTGCCCTCGGAGATTTTGCCGCTGCCTATTCCAAGAAAAAGGATGCCTCATACCTTAAGGATCTGATTGATGCCTGGCTTGATGAGAATAAAAAGTCCCCGATACCGGAATCGTTTCTGCTAAAAGGTGATTTCATAAAGAATACTGTCATTCCAGTTGAGCCAGGGCTCTACCTGGTTTTCGAGAGGAATGAGACGTCCCTCCGTGGCAAACCGCTGCCTGGCACCACCAAGGATCTTGCAAAATTCGATGTGGAGCGGATTACGGACAGGGCCATAAAGCTTATGAAGGTCGACAATGAGAATGGCAAGATCATCAAG
>JANYBI010000362.1 GCA_025360875.1 Lentisphaerota bacterium | reverse complement strand
CGAGTCCCGCGCGCGATGCTTGCGCGAGTAACGCCATGCTACTGATGATAGACAACTATGACTCCTTCACCTACAACCTGGTACAGTATTTCGGAGAACTCGGATATCTCCCTGAGGTTGTAAGGAATGACAAGATAGGCTTTAAGACACTTTCAAAAATGGATATTGAAGCCCTTGTGATCTCCCCCGGCCCCTGCTCTCCAAGAGAAGCTGGAATCTCATGTGAGGCTATCAAATTCTTCTCCTCAAAGGGTGTCCCGGTACTTGGAGTCTGCCTTGGGCACCAGTGCATAGGCGAAGTGTTCGGAGGAAGGATAATCCACGCTCCAAGCCTGATGCATGGAAAAGTCTCTGAAATAATCCACGGCGGCAAAGGGATTTTCAAAGGTATTCCCAACAAATTCACCGCGACAAGATATCATTCTCTCGTGATTGATCCGCTAAAGGTACCGGACGTGCTTGACATCACAGCAAGGACTTCTGACGGAATAATCATGGCGGTCCAGCATAGGAAGCTTCCTGTCTATGGAGTCCAGTTCCATCCGGAATCAATCCTGACCGAGCATGGGCACAGGCTTCTCAGCAATTTCCTCAAGCTGGCCGGCGTAAAAAAATAGCCGTCACTTTCCGTATCTTTTCCTGGTATAGAGTTCGACCTGAGCGGTGCCGCCTTCTGCAATCCCAAGCTTTTTGGCCGCCGCTTTCGAAACATCTATGATCCTGTTCTCAGCGCTGGGCCCCCTGTCATTTATCTGGACGTAGACTGTGCTTCCGCTCTGCTTGTTGACGACCTTTACAGTCGCCCCCATCGGGAGCGACCTATGCGCGGCAGTATATGTGAAAGGAATGAATCTCTCGCCGCTTGAAGTCTTTCCGAAATAAAAACCTGAACCGTAATATGAGGCCTTTCCGCTTTCATACAAATACCATGGGCCCCATTTGTAAGGTGGATAGAACCAGAAGAACAGCAGGAGAAAAAGGATCATGAAGAACCAGATCCTTGCCTTCCTGGAGCCGTCTATCAAGTTTTTCATATGAGTGAGAAACGTCATGGATTCATCGCGCAAGGACTGTGCCAGCGAGGAATTCCACATCTCCTCAACCCCCTCGAAAAATACGTTCATCCGCGATGTGAACCAGTCCAACCCTTCGATATCGCAGAGGAGTTCCCAAAATGCCACTGCCATTTTCCCGATTGCTGAAAGGAATACAGCCATTACGTTTCCCAAGGCCACCAGGAGCCTCCAGAGGATTTCAAGAATGTTGTCAATCAGTGACATCTGCAAATTCCCTTGCTGCAAATCCGATTAAGCCAGTACTATTCCGCCACGGCGGAAGTCTTAATAATTCATCTGTCCAAACCTTGCCTGATCATTCGATTTCCCTGTTTGGCATTGGACATCAATTTAACAATATCTGAGAGGCTCAATCCCTTGTCCTGAACAGATACCAGGTCCTGACCGTAGCAGCGACAAGGAAGAAGACAATAAGAGTTGAAAGGCAGACGATGTTTGACCTCCACAGACCCGGATATTCTGATAGGGAATTGTTTGTGATCTGGGCTGCCGCCGCAATCGGATTGAAGGCAATTATCCAGTAGGACAAAGTTTCTGAAAGCTTGTTACCCAGAACAAGCGGAGCCATGCTTACAACGCATATCAGCGCTGTCAGCACATAGCTTATTGCCGTAGAAATGCCCGTATTTTTCGAGATAGAAGAGGCGAACAGGCCTCCTGTGAGGAATGTTATCGTGCTGAGCAGAAGGATGAATATCCAGATTACGATCCTCCTGTAGGTCTGCCATACCTTGTCATACCAGTCGGGCTGGTGCGATCTCTGGACGACTTCAGCCCACCACGCAGGAGAAAAGATGGAACCGTCCGGAAATACGGACTGCTGTTCAAGATAGGCCATGGCGAATAGCACGAAAAAGCTGCTTATGATGAATATGAGCGCATAGAAGAAAGTCGCCTTGAGCTTTCCAAGTATGACTGTATAAGGTTTCATGGGGGTCATTCTCAGCATGAGGAAGGTGCCGCTGGTTATTTCATCGGTTATGAGACCGCTGCTAACGCCCGGAGCCAGAATGGCCACCACGCAGATCTGGAATATGATCGCGACAATCCTGACAGTATCGGCCCGGAGCATCGTGGAATACTGCCATGAGACCAGTGTCAGGATGAGAAGACTTATGATAAAAATAGCCGCCACGGTCCTTACTACGAACTTCGGATTTGCAAAGAGCTTGCTCCTCATTTCCGCGACAAATACGGGATTCGACCAGTTGGCTATATTCTTTTTCCTTTTCAGGGGATCAATCAGATAGAAAGGCCATGTAAGCTTTCTCTTAATAGCCTGCCTGCCGCCTGTGAAGAACTCGCCCTGGACAGCCTTGTTTTTCATTGCCGGTCTTGTAATTCCCTTGGCAAACATGCTGAAGGAGACCATTGAGAACACCACGGAGAAAGCCATGAACAGCGTATATGGCGTGAGCAGGTTGCCGCTGGAAAGAGTCTCCAGCGAAAGCCTGTATGTCTCAGGATAGAGCAGATAGAACATTGCATCATAAGGGCTGATACATCTTATGAACTGCCACAAGGACTTGAAGTTCTGGAGAAGGAAAATATTACTGAGCAGTGCCGCGGGGAGCCAGCTGGCGCCGGCAAATATGATTATTACGACATAGTTCATGACAACCGAAGTGGAACTTCTCGAAGCCCATGCGCTACATGCCAGCCCGGCGATGCCGTAGCTGAAAGCCGTCACAAAGACAAGGATGACTATCTTGACCACAAGCGCAACGCTGATACCGCCGGTCAAGGCGCATACAGAAGCTATAGGTATGGAGAGGAAAACAAGTATCAGGAGCATGAGCACCGCCGCAATCAGCTTCCCCTGCATTATCTCGTGGGGCTTGAGCATCGTTATGAAAAGGCTGTCGTAGGTGTTATTCTCCTTCTCCCAGGATATTGCGGTAGCTGAAAACGCGGGAACCATCAGCAGAACGAGGGTCAGATTGATGCTGAAGAAAAGTGCGAATATCTGCTTGCTGCTTGACGACGCGACAGAATGTATTCCGCCGGCCGGCCAGAGCAGGAGGATTACAAGGGCGAGCAGGATCAGGTAGGCCCAGATCAGGAAATTGGTCTTCATCGACCTGGACGAAGCATTGAACTCGCGCTGGAATATGGGATTTGAGAGGAACATGTTCTGTCTGGGTGCTCCTTAATTCTTTTTGGTGACGTTCATGAATACATCCTCGAGATCGGCCTCATTCTCTGCAAACCATCTGACCACGACATCATTGTTCATCAGAAGCTTCAGGACGCTCTTGACCTGTTCCCTTGTGCCGCTGAAAGTGCATTGGAGCTCGTTTAAATCGGCAACCTTGACATCTTCCACGTGCTCTATGCGTTCGAGTATGTTCCTGGCATGGCTGACATCGGAATCCACAGTGATATTTATCATGAGCTTCTCCTGCAGGTCGTGCGTGATATCCTTGACCGAACCCTGGACAAGGAGTTTGCCCTTGTAGATGATGCCGACTATGTCGCATACGGACGAAAGTTCCGGCAGTATGTGACTTGAGAGGAGTATGGTTTTCCCGAGGGCGCTGAGCCTGTTGATCGTCTGCCGCATCTCGATTCGGGCCGTGGGATCCAGGCCTCCTGCGGGCTCATCGAGGATAAGGACATCGGGATCATGGATAAGGGTTTTCGCGAGCCCAATCCTCTGGCGCATACCTCTGGAAAGGGAAGTCATCTGGTAGTCGATCATGTGCGTCGCCTCTGTAAGCTTGAGCACCTCCTCGATTCTCAGTTTCCGCTTCTTCGAGGGAATCTTAAATGCCGCACCGTAGAAGTCAAGATATTCCCATACGCTCATCTGCTCATATACGCCGAATATGTCCGGCATGTAGCCAATGCGCCTCTTTATCTCCGGGATGTTACGCGGAAGCACCTCGAGCTTGCCGATGAACGCTCTTCCGGAATCGGGCTTCAGAAGTCCGCAGAGAATTTTTATCGCGGTGGTCTTCCCGGCGCCGTTGGGTCCGACAAAACCGTATATTTTCCCTGCCGGAACTTCAAGGTTGAGCGAGAATACTCCGCGTTCCTTGGCGAATCCCTTAGTAAGATTTTCAGTCCTTATCATGATATGCTCCAGTTATTGTTGTCAGTATGAGAATGGTGCTATATTTGGACGCAGCTGCCCTCTTACCCCTACTGAGAATTCCTTCATCATCCACTTGTTGGCTCGGAGTTTTTCACTTATGGAGGAGCCTGTGTTGTTCACATTCACACTCAACTGGATAATCCCCTCGCCCGTATACGGATTAATGACCTTGTCGAGCTCCTTTGTAAAAATGAAACTGTCTCCGGATTTCCTGTCAGCCGGAACGGGCTTATTGGCCACAATCAACGCCGGCTGAATACCAATCGCGTTGCCGTCGCTGAGATAGACCATCCTTATTTCAAGTTCTTCGGGATTTATCATCGCAAAATTTGGCGGCAGCTTGAAGGTGATCTTGAAATCGGCGCTGTTCTGCGAACTGAACGGAGCCGTAAAATCATTGCCCGGGATAAGAGCTCTCGACGCCGTATCTGCTGCCGAAAGGACAATCTGTTCAGGACCGACATACACTTTGCCGGTTTCACATTTCTCAGTTATGGGGATGAAATTAATGATTTTCGTCTGACAGCCTACGTTGTCAGCAAACTTCATTCCCGTATCGCCGCTGCCTATCAACGCAATGCCGGGTTTTGTAAACTTGAATCCCGACTTGATCACGTCGGCAACCGCCAGCGCAATATTGTCGCCCCGGAAATAAGACTCTCCAGCAGCCTGGTTCAACGAAACACTTCCTCCTGAAACGTTAAGTGGATATATCCTGTTCGGAAATGTGAGGAAAGCTGATTCGAACTTGATTCCCTCAGGCACTTTCCATTCCTTCATGGAAAACCCTTTTTCAGCATACGTCACTTCCGGCAGCCTATCCTTTCCCAGCACTTCGTCCTTTGCTGCAGGCAACATGAGGTTTGCGTTCATCTGCCTGGTTGTATTGGCCTTTATATTCATGTTGCTTACTATGGGCACACCGTAAGTCGTCAGCACTTCAATGGGCTCACCCTGGGTCCTGCCCATTATTCCTTTCGAAGGATCATCTCCAAGATTAGCGCCTATGAACCTGTTCACGCTCTGGCTTATGGAAGCGACCTTGGCGTTCTCGGTTTCAGTATTGAAACTTGTCACGGTGTCATTCCTGGAGAAGACTCCATAATATGCATCTGTCACTTTTGATTCGGTAGCCGGGAACCTGGCCTCGAGCGCCGCTACCAGCATGGATTTAGTCTTGGAGGAACCTGAAGAGATCATGCTGAAGACAGAGTATGTGACAAACAGGGAAAGAAATACCGATGCTGCAAATGTCATATTGCTTCTCCTGAAATAGATACCGGCACATGTAAGGACAGCAAGGAAAAGGAAATACCAGAAGAATATCTTTTTCACTACGCCGACATCAGGCACCGTGTAGCCCGTCATCTCATCAAGGCATGTCATGATCTTCTTGGTGTCCGGGAAACGGACCTGGTGGTTCAGGAAGAACAGCATTATCTTTTCCCAGGCTCCGGTCTTGTCGAGAATCTCTCCCGAAAGCGAGACAGCTGAAAACCTTGATTCCCCGAACCCGAACTTCTTCCACGCGAACATGGGAAACTGCCCTTCCCTGAGCCATATGATGCTGTCATCAAGCGGAGAACTTTCCAGGAAATCAACCAGGTTCAGCTCACCCCAGTTCTTGAAGTTAGGGAAAAATGCACTGATCGAATCCAACTGGGATATCTTCCTTATTCTCACCGGATTCACAGGAAGGAGCTCGGCCAAAGGAGTCTTGGATGCTTCGAGCGTGGACACCGGATCCGCGAAAATCATTATCCCTCCCTGCTTCACATAATCAATCATGGCCCTGAACTGGCGGGACGAATACTTGTCGAAATCAGGACGGAGGACGATGATCGCAAGGCAGGACTTATATGACGACCAGTGGAACGGGACATCCTTTGCAGTAAGAGTCAACTGGTAGGTCTTCTTCTTGAAAGCTTCCAGCTGGTTCACGGATCCCATGGAAACGGTATAGGAGTCGTTGAGTATATAGAACTGCTCGTCCCGCTCGGACATGTTCTTGATGACTATTGTATCGGTACCGGGAATCTTCTTGTTCTCGACATAGAGCTCCACATGGTAGTTCTCCCCCTCCTCCATGAAGATTTCCGTCGCGTAATTCAGTACGGCATTCTGCGGTATGAGAAGAGTGTCGGCAAAGACAGTCCTGCGGCCCATGAACGTATTTTCATCGACCAGCCTCAGATATCCCTCATACGACTTGGCATCCGGATTGTTTATGGTGCAGTTCAGCGTGGCCCAGGTGTTTTTCTGTATCCTGGGGGACATGCCGACTTTTATGCTGGACTTGGAGATGTTCGGAAGCGACAGCGCCGGAAACTGCAGCAGGCAGAAAGCCGCAAGGACGAAGGAAGATATCATGAAGGCTGAATGTTTTTGCGCAAAGGTCATTGAATCCCGAATTCCTCATGGTGTTAAACTGTAAAGTTTACAATTTAACCTGCATCAATCCAATATTCAACCCACTAGGAGCCATTCATAAATAGACTTTGCATTTGCTGGCAGGGTAAAGTCTATTTATGAACGGCTCCTTACTCCCTCGGAAAGTCGAACTCAAACGCGAAAAGTCCGGCAATTTTCTCCATGGCCGCATCTTCAGAAGGTCCATCGGCCGTCACCGTCACCTCGCTGCCTCTTTCAAGTCCTAGGGAAATCAAGGAAAGTATGCTGGTGAGATCGGAATCCCCGTTTTTGCTTGAAACCTTGAACGTGCACCCCTGGAATTCCTGGGCCGCCATCAGAATCATACTTGATGGACGGCAATGTATGCCCGCCTGGTTCCTTATTATTACCTTCCTCTCGATCATCAGCTTTCCCCCCCATGAAAAAAATAAAGGCGTTATCATATTACAGGTTAACTGATTTTCAAGAAGACCCGTGATTTTTTCCGCCTCCATTAAATTACTCAAGAGTACCGATTTCTTGCTTTCAAGAAGCAGACTCTTTATCCGTTAATTTAGCCAGTTCGAGCGACAAGTCAACAAGCTCGAGACTCA
>JANYBI010000348.1 GCA_025360875.1 Lentisphaerota bacterium | reverse complement strand
CAGACGTGCTCTCGACAGAATACCCTTCGTCCTCCAGGATGAAAGCCGTCCCCTGGCAGAGCTCCTCGTCGTCATCTATCACGATTATCCGTTTCTTTTCCATATTGTTTTCCTTATTGAAATAATTCCAAGCTCTAAAATCCATTACTTCTTCTGCGAATTTCACAATTCGCACTCCAAGGAGCGCTGGTGCGCTCATAAATATAAATCTCTCATCATGTGTTGGATATTGAATATTCAATTCGAAGTTGGAAGTTTCCTCCCAAGGAGGATTGAATGTTCGACGTTCATTTTTTTATCTCCATCTTTCCCTTCTCCCTCTTCGGCAGGACGATCGACACCGTCGTCCCCTTGTCTATTTCACTTTGAATATCGATTGTACCGCCGTGCATGTTGACGATCTGGTTGCAGACCGTGAGCCCGAGCCCGGTCCCTTTGGCCTTGGTCGTGAAGAAAGGATCGAATATCTTCGCCAGATGCTGGGCGTCAATCCCGTGCCCATTGTCCTGGACACGTATCCTTATGAGTTCAGGATAGTTTTCACCAGCTATCTCCACTTCCCCTCCTATGTCGGGCACCGCGTCCGCGGCATTGTGCAGGAGATTGTTGAAGACCTCCCTCATCTGCAGGGGATCGGCACTCATCCCGATATCCTTCAGTGAATCGAAATTACTCCTGAACTGCATCTGTTTCTTGATCTGCATTCGCAGGTTTCCGACACACTCTTCAATTATGCCGTGTATGGAAACGCTCTCATATTGCGGAGATCTCAGGCGTGAATAGAAGAGCAGGTTGTTTATGATCTGATCGCTCTCGGTCACCATCTTCTCTATGCTCCTGAGCTGCTTATCGACCAGAGGATCGCGCTCGCTGGCCTTCCTCCTGATGATGGCCGCGGACATGTTGATCGCCGCCAGGGGATTCCTAAGTTCATGTGCGACCGTCGACGCGAGTGTCCCGATGTCCGAAAGCCGCTTCGCCCGTTCGAGCTCCAGCTGGATGTCCACAAGTTTCTCAGACCTTTCCTTCACAATGCTCTCCAGGGTCTCCTTATCCCGCTTCAAAATCTCCTCGGCAAGTTTTCGGACGGTTATGTCGGAATTGACTCCGAATACGCGGAGGACATCGCCGTCCTCATCATAGATAGCCCCGCCCCTGGTGGAGAGCCAGCGGATCTCAGTGTCTGAATAGTTTATACGGAACTCCAGATCGAAAGAACTGTGCCTGTCAATCGCGTCACTGCGTTCCTTCTCAATTCTCGCAAAATCATCAGGATGCACTTTCCCCCGGAAGTCCGAATATCTCCTGATGGAACGCAGTTCCATTCCATAGAGGCGTTCGAGTTCCGGTGTGAAAAACAGCTTGTCGGTATCCGGCTCCCATTCCCAGACTCCGACGTTCGCGCTGAGCTGGGCAAGACGCAGGCGTTCCTCGCTCTCGACAAGCTTCCTCTCCCACTCCTTCCTCTGCATCGCGACCGTCACCATCTCGGCGGTAGCTTTCATCATGGAGATCTCGTCCTCGGTGAAACTGTCGCGGTTTGTTGTTCCGAATGATATGGTGCCAATTATCTTCTCGTCCGCCTTCAGGGGATGGCAGCAGTAAGCGTGCACGCCGAAACTTTTAATGAGGTCGGTACGTGGATCATTGGTCCTGAATATATCCTCGGTGATGACACGCTCTCCGTCGCGCGCCACGCAACCGCATACGGCCACACCGAAATCCAGCCATCCGATCCGCTCCGCCTCCTCATCCGAAATACCCGCATAGGCATTCAGCCTGAGCTTGTTCCTCTCCTCGACGAACAGGAAATTGAAGAATACCTGGCAGTCGAGGAACTCCATGGTCTTCCTGCATATCTCATTGATGCTCTTCTGCGGATCAGCAGCTTCCAGAAGAACCGAGGAGGATTCGGACAATATCAGCTGCCTCTGCTCGGACCGACGCAGTTCCGCTTCAGCTTCCTTGCGCCCTGACATGTCCATGAAAATGACCGCAAACTGGCGCGGTGCCGGACAATACGCGAAGACTTGGAAATACTTCTTGAGCGGAGGCGCATAATTCTCAAAACTGACCGGTTCGCCCGATAGCGCCACCTTGCCATACATTTCAACCCACTTCATATCATCGCCGGGCAACACCTCGTTGTGAGTCCTGTAAAGCACATCCTTGCGCCTGAGGCCTGTCAGCCTTTCAAATGCCGGGTTTATCTCGAGGAACCGGTAATCGACCGGCCTGCCATCGTGGTCGCATATTATCTCGTGCAGGGCGAAACCTTCGGTCATTCCTTCAAACAGAGTCCGGTACTTCTTCTCACTTGTGATCAGCGCCTTCTCCGTATCGGCATGAAGCTTTCGGAGTCTCAGCGTCACGATACCATAGGACAGGTCTCCCGTAAGTTCGGAAAGCAATGACATCTCGTCGTCGGAAAAGGAATCCGGCTCCTTGGAATATATGCTTATCGCACCGTATGCGCGCCCCTCGTTCATCAGGGGAAAAACAACTGAAGATGCATATCCGCGCCTGACGGCCTCTTCGCGCCATGGCAGGAAAGCCGGATCGGTGAGCATGTTCCGGCACTGGCTCGGTTTTCCGGTGCGTATCGCCATTCCGGTGGGACCGCGTCCGCGCTCGGTATCCGACCAGGTGATTTTCTTTCTATCAAGGTATCCCTCCTCAAAACCTGCCGCTGCGACCGGAACGACCGATTTCTCCTTGTCATTTTCGGCAAACCCGATCCAGACCATCTTATGCCCGCAATCCTCCACCACTATCTTGCATACCTCATCCATGTATTCCATCTCATCTTTGGAACGCATTATCGCCTGGTTGCTGTGGATGAGCGCCTTCAGAGTCCTGTTGAGCCTGTAAATCTCCTCCTCCCTCGTCTTGCGTTCAGTAACATCCTGAGTTGTCCCGAATCCGCCCAGAAGCCCGCCTTTCCCATCGAATTCAAGCTCAGCCTTCTCCCTTACCCATTTGACTTTGCCTCCTACGATGATCCTGTGCTCGACATCATACGGTTCGCCTCGGAGCGCCTCCTGCCATTTCCTGTCCACCAGCAGCACGTCGTTGGGATGGATGGTCGACAGGAAAGTCTCATATGTCTTTGCAGTACCTTCGGGGATGCCGAAGATGCGGTGGTTCTCCTCGGACCAGAGGAGCTCGTTCTTCCGGACATCCATCCTCCAGCTTCCGATATGAGCGACTGCCTGTGCACGATTCAGATCGGCCTGGCTCAACCGCAATGACTCCTCCATCTGTTTGCGTGCCGTCACATTCCTGAAATATCCGATGATGCCATCAACCTGCCCCTGTGAATACCTTCTTGGAATATATGAGCCCTCGAAATAATGCATGTTCCCGTCCCTGTCCGTCATCGGGATGCTCAGATGCTCGGGTATTCCCGTCTGGAGGATCCTCGTCTTTATTACAGTAATCTTGGCGGCATCCTCATTTGAAAGGAAATCAGAATCCCTCCTGCCGATCATATCTTTTTCAGTAAGGCCCATCTGGGGATTGATGACCATCACATATCTCAGTCCGGCATCCTGTACGAGTATATGGTCCGGCGTACTGGTGGCTATCGCCCTGAACTTCTCCTCGCTCTGCCGCAACTCGTCCTCGACAAGAAGCTTCGAGATGGAAACAGCAAGAAGGTCCGCAATCCTCTCCCAGAGACTTATCCTTCTGGGCATGAACACGTTTTTCTTCCGGTCATTCAGCTGAAGCAGCCCCAGCCGTTCCTTCCCAACATAAAGGGGAACCAGTGCGACAGATTCATAGCCTTCGCCATTGCACCGTTTGCGCGTCTGCGACTGCCGGTCTGCCTCCGTCGTGCTTGCAAGAAGTTCCGTAGTGCTGTTCGTCCAGAAGCTCCCTTTTGATGTAAAGAACGGTTTCGACGGATCAAAGCGTCCGCAGATCACATTCCCGCACATACATTCAATGAGCGGATTCCCAGAACTGTCGCGAAGCACATTGCCATTGCAATCCTTGCTGCAAAGGCTGTTCTCAATCTTAACGAACTCTCCCGGAAATCCACGGGTCTCGAAATAGGGATAGTCTTCCCCGCTTTTAAGACGGATGCCGACCGCTTCGCAACCGGAATACCGCTGGAAAAACGCGTTGGACATGCTGATGAGCTCCTCAATGGAGGCGCACTCATTCGCAAGACGCAGGAACTCTATCGTGATATCGCGCTCCTCCTGCGCCTGTTTGCGTTCGGTGATAATCTCCGAGAATATTATGATCCCTCCGACTTCATCGGTTCCCGTCCTCCAGGGATGGATCTCCCACTTGAGCCATTCCTTCTGTCCGTCCCGCCTGACAAAATAGTCCTCTTCATTCTTTTCGGCATTCCCCTGGAGGCATCGTTTGTGGACAGACCTCCATCTGTCATCAATCTCGGGGAACACCTCATAATGGCTCCGGCCTATCAGTTCCTGCTGGCCAAGCCCGTAATCCGCCATCCATCTGCTGCTGTAGGCGAGATATCCCATATCCCGGTCGAACATTGCGACAGCCGCAGGCGCATGCCTGACGAACAGATTGAGGACCTCCTGTTTTTCGCGCAGCGCCATACCCGTCTCCTCGGCAACACGGCGCGCTTCATCGGCATCCTCCATGAGGTTCATCGCTGCGGTCCGGGAATTAAGAAGGGCCTCATCGGACTGAATACGCTCAAGTTCACTGGCGGCCCTTCCGGCAACCAGCTTCAGCGTGCTTTCAGCCAGTGCGCGGTTCGCAAGCGGTTTATGCCCGATGACTGCGATCAGGCCAATCGGCTTGCCGGCAAGGTTCCAGAGGGTCACCCCGACATAACTCTCCGCATTCAGATCCCGGAGCACCTGATCACGCGGGAAAAATTGGCAAACGCTGGCAGGAAAGCAGCAGACCGTCTTGCCCACCACGTCGCCACAGGGGGTGTCTTTCAGGGCATAAGATACGTTGTCCTCGAAATGACCGTCGCACCAGACGGACAAAGTATGGGCGGTCAATCCGTCCCCATCCAGGCGGTCAATGCATACGAAGTCCATCTGCAGGCTCTGCGCCAGGTACCGGGCCAGCACGTTGAAGAATGGTTCGCCCTTAGGTCCGCTGCTAGTTTGCGCCAGAAAGGACTGGACTTCCTCCGCACGTTTCCGCTCGGAGATGTCGCTTATCACTACGAGATACTCAGGATCGCAATCAGAATGCTGGGCGATGGCCATCTTCAGATTCGCCCAGAATGGCTTACCTTCCTTTTTCACCATCCGCAGGTCGCACACGTCTGACGCGTCAGTCCCAAGGAGCTTCCTGCGATACAGATAGTAGATGTCCTGATCCTCTTTGAGGATGAACTTAGAGAAGGGTTGCCTGGTCAGTGCACCACGGGTCACTCCTAGCAAAGTCGCAACGGTGAGGTTGGCTTCCAGGATCAGTCCTTTTTCGCTGACGGTGACATAGCCTACCGGCGCCAGGTTGTAGAGGTCGAAATAGCTCTCTCGTGCGGTTTCCAAGTCAAGCTGCGAAGTTCGCAGCTCCGCGTTCTGCATCTCCAGCTCAATCTGGAACACCTGCAGTTCGTGGAGAGCCTGCCGCGTTTCCTCTGGCGACATCGCCTTGAGGTTATCAGGCGACGTGACAGCTTTTTCCTCTGCGAACCTGCGCAGTTCCGAGGCTTCCTTGGTTATGTTCTTTTTTTCAGCCATGATATTTCTTAAAGACTATTGAGCCACCAAGTTGGTGGCGTTCCATGCTGGGCTTCATCTCTATACGCTTTCCGCGCTAATTTCCATTCTGTCATCTGTTTCCCATTTTGCCGGACCGCCAGCACCCTTGCTGGCAGATTCCATTGTCTTTTCCACCCCCCCCATCGATGCTGGCAAGGGTGCCGGCGTTCCATGCTGACCACCGGCTACGGATTACCGACCACGCCTCTGCCCTCTTTCGTCTTTCATTCACTTCGATATTGGACATTCCTTGTTCGACATTGGATATTCAAATTCTCCCGAACTTTAGAACTTCCCCTTCCTCTCCTCCACGCAATACGGTATCTCCCTGCCCATTTCGACGCTCAACTCGTTTATCCGCCTTTTCAGCTCCACCATGCGAAGTTCGCGATCCACCATGAGCCTGTTGAAACGTGACAGTTCATCGTTTGCTTTCTGGAGTTCCTGAATGCTCATGCGAATCCTCTCCTCGCCCAACTTGCGTTCCGTGATGTCCTGGAAAGTGCCCATGACATAGGTGTTCTTCCCTTCAACCACTCGTTTCAATCCCCTCAATTCAACCCATAGTATCCTGCCCGAGAAAGTCTTCAGCTGGCATTCAAGCATGAACTTTTCGCCTGTGTCCATGCATCCTGCAACCTTCTCCTTCAGGAGGGGGGCGTATTCCGGAAGATAAAGCCTTATATCTTCAGCGGCTCCGGGCTTGTAGCCCCGCGGAGCCTCAATGATTTCATATATGCTTTCGCTCCATTCGAGCATGTCGGTATCTGGATTGGCCCTCCATCCGCCAAAACGTGCGATGCGCTGAGTTTCATTTAGGAACATCTCACTGTCGCGCAGGGCATCCTCGAAACGTTTTCTCGAAGTGACATCGGCAAAGACCGTATACACCTGATACGGACGCAGCTCCCCTTCCCTGAAAAGCGGAACTGCGGTAATCTCAATCCAGTGGCGCATGCGCTCCTTCGGATTGTATATTCCCATTATCCTGTTTTTCACGGTCTGCCCGGTCTGGAGTGCGAGCATGGCAGGATGTTCTTTTCCGGGAAAACTGGAACCGTCCTCATGTATGCAGTCGTTCTCGGTCGATTCCGAAGTCTGGCCCATGAATTCATCCTTGGTCTTTCCCAGAATTTTTTCGGCGGCCAGATTCATAGAAATGATCCTCCCGGAAACCTCCTGGTAAACTATGCCTTCCGTCATCGTCTCGAAAAGCCTGCGGTACCTTTCCTCGCTGTCGCGCAGAATCTGTTCAACCTGCCTGCGTTCGGCGATCTTCCTGTTGAGCTCATCACGTGACGCCATGGTAGCCTTCAGGTCGCGGATCATCTTGTCAAAGGTCCGTGAGAGCTGGCCTATCTCGTCCTTTGAAACAGTTGCCACGGAGATGTCGAGGTTGCCGTCACCAAGCATCCTTACGCCATCGGAAAGCTTCTGTATCGGGGCTGATATTGATTTTGCGACCGAGAAAGCCATGATTCCGGCAAGGATAGAGACAATTACCAGGATGACATCTGACAATTTCTGCAGGTTCGAGACGTCCGCAAACGCCTCCTCAGAATCGATCTTGGCGACGATGCCCCAGTCCATCGACGGGATATATCTCCATGCCGCAATAACTTTCTTCCCCCTGTAGTCAATTGAGACGCCCGCGCCTTTCCGGCCCTGTGCCGCCTCCTGTGCCGGAACACCTGTCTTAGCACCTATCTCCACCGTCTTCTTCAATGCCGCATCCGGATCAAATCTGAGGGGATTCAGGAACAGGACATTTCCTGCATCCATCTTTACAAGCAAAGTCTCCCCGGTCTCCCCGAGACCTGTCTTGTCCATGATCAGCCTGTATATGCTCTCAACATCAGCTTCATAGACGATCTCACCGAGCAAATTCCTGCTCTCGTCGAAGACAGGCCCTATTACCAGCATTCCCGGCCTGTTCCTGTTCATCCTGTTCGGGAATATGTCGGAAAAACAGATTTCATCCCCACTTTCCTCGGAGGATTTCCTGCGGACCCCGGACAATGTCTTTCCGAGATCCCTGAATTTGTGCTCGGGATTGCTCGAATAGACTATCTTCTTTTCAGGATTGAGCAGCATGATGTCCACCAGTCCTATGATCGACTGCACTCTCTGTATCTGGGCATCGAACTTGTCCATGGCCTCCTTGTATTCCGTGCTGTCCGGCTGGGCAGAATATATGACGAGAGACGGAAAATTCTGCCTGATCACATATGAATTCTGGGACAGCAGCATGAATTTCTTCAGCTTTTCAAAGAAACTCTCTATCTTGTCCGCCTTGTATATAGCAGTATCACGCAATGCTTCAATATGGGAGGCCTCTAGCGCGTCCTTGTAGTTGTGGAATATGATGATATTGACGAAAACAAGCGGAATTATGGCTATGGCCAGGAACATCAGAGAAAGTTTTAATCTTAGAGACATATCAGCCCCACGCCGAGAAGTACAAACAACAGCGCCGTATGCAGCGCCATTGCAGAATTCACACCCGCAATATAATAATATAAGACAGGAAAATCAATCAGATATCCGGTAACTGCGACTAATCCGACAGCCGCAACCAGGATTCCAATTATCAGCAGCGACAGCCGCAGTCTCCTGACATGCAGGATCGACAGCATTCCTGCGAGCGCCAGCAACAGGAAATTCAGCATCGTGGGCATTGAAGGGCGCCCGGGAATTACTGTTTTAACACCTCCGGAAGGTTCACCCAAAAACAAATGCTCGATACCTGTCTGGACTTTCAGGAAAGATGCGAAGAACAATATCCCCATGAGCAGTATTATCATCAGGGCACATGTCGAGATCACTATCTGCGCCATGTCGAACTCCCCTTCCTGAGCCTTGAAAATGTAGAACAGCATGATGCCGCTGAGGAAAAAGCAAAGGGCAGTATCAAATTTCATGGAGATCCAGGACGGATGAATGCTCTTCAGGACCCCGATGTCAAATATCCATCCGAGCATGACCAGGACACCGGTCAGGCTCACTAGAAAAGAGAGTAGCTTGGCTATTTTTCTCCTGTTTTCCTGAACCATGTGTTCCTTTGCATATTGTAATGTAACACAGGCATCTTGCCTGTGATTGATTATTTCTGCCACATTTTATCCGCTGGTAAGTTATCTGTCGGGGAACACCTAATCCATGTAGAGTGCCATCTTTCCATATGGGGGAAACCCCTACCAGGGGAGGAGGATGAATGAGTTCGTCTTTTCTTCTCTTCATCGGTTGGATATTCCGTGTCACGCATTGCGTGATAAATTGGATTCTTGTCCTGCTTGGCAGGATTGGATATTCGAATTGCGTCATGCCAAGTTGCTTTATGCTCCGTCTCCGCTATCTTTCCACCAGAATGAGAACAATGGATATTTTAAACAGATATAAGCTCTCGGTCAGCAAGCGTAACCTGCTGCTGATTGCCGGCATTGCCTGGACTGTTGCCGGGCTGATTCTCACAGGCCGGGGCCTGACGTACTTGTTTCAGCATGGTGATTTCCTCGGCTGGTGGCTGGCCGGAGGACTGCTCTTCGGCATACTCTTCTACATTCTGCTTTTTGCAGATATTTCACACAGGCACATCATCCGGATCCGCGGTTTAAGCGTACCCTACCCTTGCGCCTTCTCCTTTTTCGGATTCCGAAGCTACCTCATGATGGCCCTGATGATTTCCGTAGGGATCATACTCAACAGATTTGATGTGATCAACAAGATATGGCTGTACAATTTTTATGTGACCATGGGAGTGCCATTGCTGATTTCCGCCTCGCAGTTCTTCTATTCCTGGGCTGCCAACAAGGAAATTGCATGACATAAAAAAACGCCGGTCCGGAAACCCGGGACCGACGTTTTTTGGTTTTAAATAAAATTTTTATCCCAGGCCGACGACCCGGCTTCACTAAGATGTTACGCCGTGGCAGGCCGTCGACTACTTTACCTTGTCCACTTTGTTTCCGGCCTTTATCCAGCCTTCAATTCCCTCGGGATATTCCATGATGTTGGTATATCCGAGCTTCTTGAGGACTCCGGCCAGATTGCCACTGGCGGGACATGCCGTATTTGCGCAGTAGACTACGACAGCGGCATTCTTGTCGGGAATAGCCTTGGCGATCTCCTCAGGGGTATTGTCACCGCTGAGAGTTTTTGCTCCAGGCACCCTTTCACCAGTATCATATTTCCCTGTCCTGGCATCAAATACCAATGCGCTCTTGTCAGCCACGATCTTCTGGAATTCAGCTGTCGTGATGACCTTCACCCCTTCCGGGATCTTCGCTTCGGCCTTTGCACCTGTTCCGCAGAACGGACAGGAGGAACAACCTGCAAGCAGTGACAGGATCATCACGGCTCCGACAATAGAAAGCATTTTTTTCATATGAAACCTTCCTTTTGCTTCACCTTCAGCTTTTCAGAGAAGGTTGGCAATTTTAAAAATAACATGCATTTGGGTAATTCTGTTTGTAGTAGGCGAATTTATGCACCATAGGCGCACAAGTCCGCCGTAATCTTAATATAGGAACGTGCAATAAATTGCACTACTACGAACATAATCCACCCTTTAAAGCAAAACTTCCCGGAGTTCTATTTCTAGCACCCTTACTTAGCTTCCGGTTTCGCCTCGGGCTTGGCTTCGGGGGCCTTCTCCAGGACGATTCCCTGGTCTTCAAGCTGCTTGATGTACTTGTCCGGATCAGCCTTGATCTTCTCGGCGCATCCCGGGCAGCACATGTAGATCCTCTTGCCCTTGACATCGACAAATGCCTTCTTATCGATTAGGGCATGTCCTGTGATAGGGCATTTGGTCTGGACTTGCGCCTCCTTCTTGACATCCTTTGCATCGGCGGCAGGCTTGTCGCCCTCCGCATACACATAGAGACCGGTCAGCATCACGGCGGCGATCAGAATCATCAGCTTTTTCATACTTGTCCTCCCTTAATTTTTAAGATACGTTAAAATATTATATTAACCTTGTTTTACCACTTGAAAACATGCGTTTACATATGGGGGGAAACCCTACCGGAAGGGAGGAACATTCGAATATCGAACAGCCGAACAATTGAATTACGAATAACGAAGGGAATATGGGCAAAAATGAATGTCCAATATCCAAGGAAATTATCCTTTCAGCCATGTCTATTCTTTTAGAGGTTCCCATAATTGAATGAGTTCGTCTTTTCCTCCCTTCATCGGTTGGATATTCCGTGTTGGATATTGGATATTCGTATTTTTTTCTTACTTCTAATATTCGTAATTCGATTGTTCAGCTGTTCGATTGTTCATCCCGGGATCTATGCTGTCATCGCCGAAGTATTCCATAGGAGCGGGCTTTCGCTTACGCTCATCCGTGAAAACGTATGCGCATGCCCCTTATGGGCTTTTTTACCGGAAACTACAAGAACATTGTTTGTTGTGCCGAACGGATTGGGAGCCTGCTCCTTGCTGTCGCCATTGCACCATATTCCGTTGACGATGAACTTGTATTCGTATCTGCCCTGCGGAAGAAGGATGCTGGCGGCATACAGATTATTTTTGAAATGATGGAGCCTGATCTCGGAATTCCTCCAGTTGTTGAATGTGCCGGCAATATGGATCTCAGCCCGTGGATCCGGATAATGGAATCTGAATGTGACCCATTCGGACGGTCCGGGCTTCTTCAAATGCTTGCAAAGCATGCTCTCATATTCAGGACTTATCGGTTTAGACGGATCAAATACGGGGCTTTTCATGAAGTCTTCCTTTGAGATATCCACGAATATTTTTGACTTATCCCAATCAACATTTTTTATCCATTGCGGCGACACAAGAACAAGCCTGCCCGGCAGACAGCTCTGCGCATTTACTACGACATACCGGATAATCCATGTGTCCTTTTCCACAATGAAATCCTCTACACGCCCTATTTTACCGTTAGTCGCATGGATATTATATCCGGCTATCTGCCGCGAACTTCGCAGGTGATGTTCATCATTATCCCCTGTCGAGCAAGAATCCTCCTTGTCAGGTTCTTCACTGACAAAGAAGGGGACAGTGTTCATTCCGAAAATACCTCCATATCCTCCCTGCCAATACAGTGGCAGCTGATAATGCCTGTGCAGTTCCGCCTCATATTGGCGATGAACCGGCTTTTCCGTATCGATAAGAGGACTGTTGCGGACCTGATCGCGGGTAAGGTTCACGGTAAACATGCACGACTCACAATCCGACTTATCTAAGGAACTAAGTGAGATAAGCGCCTTGCGGCCTGACAGCCAATTCCCTGTTTTCGCAACCATGTAGCGTATAGTCCAGCTTTCGTCATCGAAGTAGAAGTCGTAGACTTTTCCCAGATCACCGTCAGTCGCCTTAACTTCATGACCTGTCATTCCGCCTAAACTCTGTTGCATAAAAGCTCCTTTTGTATGGTAATAAAATGAATTTGCGTCCTTAACCACTGGTGTCCTAAATAAATTTATCGGAGTCGGGGTCGGTATCGGAATCGCTTTCGATTGAATTCATTTTCGATCCCGATCCCGATCCCGATTCCGACCCCGATCATAAATATATAAACAGGCCCCTTGTTAAAGACACACTCATTTTCCTTACAGTTTAGGACAGGGTTGGTCCTTAACCTAATCTCATTCCGCAATAATCATCTCGGACGCAGCCTCATCTACGGAAAAGCGCTTGAAGAAGTCGTCGATCGCATTGATTGCCGGCTGGGCGTCGTCCCCATAGGCACTCACAGTAAAACCAGTCCTTGGGGCTATTCCAATCATGATTATATCCAGCAGGCTCTTTCCATTTGCCCGCCTGTCGTTGCATTCGAGGATTATATCGGAGCGGTACTGGCTGGCGATCTGGACCAGTTTGGCTGCAGGACGCATATGAAATCCGGAAGGGCTGTCAATATTCACATGAATACTGCTGGCTGTCGAACTGGCTGATTCCTTCATATGCTCCACCCCCCCTTCTTTATTATAGAGGCAATTTCAAAATTGCCTTATTTGAGCTGATTTCTTAAGTTGGAGTACAAGCTTGCATAACTTATTGAAAGCTAAGACAAACTAAAGTTTGAACTCCAAC
>JANYBI010000313.1 GCA_025360875.1 Lentisphaerota bacterium | reverse complement strand
TCAAAAATGGCTGCATGAAAGATTTGCCGCGCTCTTACAGCGGCTAATGGATGTATTTGAAATAAAAAGCATGGCGGATCTTCGTCCGCAGTGTATATTCACGGACTGACAAGTAACTCAGAATACGGGACTCTCAAGATAAAATAGGAACCCACTCAAAATGAAAACGAACCAAAAGTTTTACCACCTCAATATTTGAATTACTAACTGCAAGATGAAGAGGAGTCTCTTTATCTTTTGTTGATACGTTTACTTTGGCTCCCTTGTTGATCAAGAGTCTTACAATTTCAGTACGGTAGACTGCATAATGTAATGGTGCCCAGCTGTTGCTTCGGGGGGCATTGGCATCAGCTCCGTCTTCAAGAAACTTGCTTACTGCTTTTTCATCACCAAGCATTATCGCTGAATAAAGGTTGTGTTTCGCTCCTGAGTCAATCATTATTCTGACAAATTTTGAAAGCCCCCAATCCATTACATAGTCCAATGGTGTTTTACCATTGTTGTCAACAATGTCTACTATTGCGCCATTTTTAACAAGGAATAAAATCATCTCTTCGTGGGAAAGGCACGGGAGTGTTCCAAAGCATGTCAGGAAAATTACACCTATCGGTGTACGCCCTTCTGAATTTTGGGCATTAACATCCGCTTTAGCTTCAAGGAGCATTGAAGCAAGCTTTTCATTCCTGTGTAACGAAGCCATATGTAGAGCTGTCCATCCAGACAGATCTATTTTGTCCTCAATTCCCTTGCCACGATCGAAAATGACAATGACTGGTTTTTCAGTTTTGACCTTTTCATTGACATCAACTCCGTTTTTGATGAGTTCAGAAACCAGTTTTTCATCTTCAGCCAAAACGGCCTTGAATAGCAAGGGGAGTAAACTTTCCTGCTCTTCCGATATGTAAGTTCCCACGAATGGTGATTTGAGCGTTTTCGTTTGCTCATCCGGGAAAAGTGACGGGCTGCAGCATAAAAGTGCAATCAAAAAAAAGAGCAAAGTCAAGTTTTTCATCATTGCCCCCTTGTTCAACAATGTCGGACACAGATTTAAGCTAGAAAATTTCCAATATCCATTTCTAAGTATTACTTCGAAATTCGATATTCCTTGTTCGATATTGGATATTCTATTTTCTCACCCTGACGCCCAGGTTGAAGTCCCAGATGAGAGTTTTCTCCATTTTTGGAAGTGGGGCTTCCTTGACTTCATCTATGGAGATGCCATATCTCCAGTCTGGCGGACATACCGCGATGAATCTCGTGAAACCTCCAGTTCCTCCCTGGAACTTTGGAAAGCCGATCAGGACAAGCGCTCCTTTTTCAGGAACCTTGTCGAGGTTCATCACCACTTCGGCCTGGGTGTATCCATTGTGCATAAGCCAGTATTCCCCTTCATATCCCGGAGTTGAATCCGTATCAAAAGGTTCATGACCATGCATGAGGATCTTCCTTTCGAGATGCAGGAACTTCAAGGCGTCAAGGCTGACTCCTGGAAAATAACGCTGTCTTGCAAGCGCCGGGGACGGCCAAGTCTGCGACCAGTCGGATCTCACGAACACGACCGATCCTTCGGGGATTTTGCCGTACTTCTTCTCCCATTCGAGGATGTCTTCAACCTTCAGATGGTAATTGGGATTCTGCACGACCTTGGCGGCTATTGAAATAACAACTAGCGGACGAATTGCGAAAGTCGGAGGGATCTCGTCTATCGCTGGATATTCCGGAGCCCAGTGGGCCGGGGCGTCGATATGGGTTCCGAGCTGATCGCATGAGAGGATATATCTTGTCGCCTCGAATCCGTCATCCTTGTAGTTATAGAATTTTCCGGTCTGCGGATTCATCGCAGGTCCGAACACCGGAGGACCGAAACCCTCCCAGGTAGGTATCTGGGGGCTGATCGTGTGGCTCATATCGACGTATTTCGCGTTCCTGAAATACTGGTCGTAAGCCTTCCACAGGTCCGCAGCCTCCTTTGGCTGTTCAGTCTTAAGGGCGGAACAGGACGAAAGGACAAAAACGGCGGCGACTGCAATAATCATCACCTGCAAATTGATATTTTTCATTTTACGGTTCCGTTCATTTGTTGTTGGGCTTGAAATCTACCATCAAAGGGAAGGTTTTCCAGTTGAATCCGCAAGCAGTCTTGAAATATTGGAATTATGTATTACCTATTGTATTACAAACAAGGAAAACCATGATAACGCTGAGAGCCGATAAAAAGCTTGAAGAGACTCTGGAAAAAGCCGCCAGGGCGAAAGGAGTGACCAAATCTGAAGTCATCAGGCAGAGCCTGTCCATATACCTGTCGGAAGATACCAAAGTGAATCCATATAAAATCGGGGAGAATCTGTTCGGCGCATATGGTAGCGGCAAAGGCAACCTGTCTGAAGATTCGGAAAAGATATTGAAAAATAAATTCAAGGAAATATCAAGAAAGAACAGGGGCAATGGATTCAATAAAGGCGGTAATTGACACAGGTCCGCTTGTTGCGCTGTTTGACAGCTCGGACAGACATTTCAAAGCTTCCCTGGATTTCATAAGACATTCAGAATTCAAGCTATACACCACAGTTCCAGTTATAACTGAAACCATGTTCCTTCTTGATTTCAACATCAACGCCCAGATAGATTTCCTTTCGTGGATATATTCAGGAGCATTGGAAGTTTCCGAGTTGAACCAGAATGACTTGAAGAGAATCATACATCTTATGAAAAAATATCATGAGCTGCCGATGGACTTTGCAGACGCATCTGTTGTCCAAACCTGCGAGAAGATTCTAACCGCCAACGTCGTCACTTTGGACAGCGATTTTGAAATTTACCGCTACTGCGACAGGACGAAATTTAGAAATATGGTTCTTCTGCACTTTAAAACATAAAGCATGTAGTAAGGCGGAACCCTTTCAATATCAAGTCGCAATCCGGCATAACCGGTCGCATGCGCTCCCTTTTATTCCGTTTGCTTGCCTTGACATTTTCAGGAACCCGCCTG
>JANYBI010000280.1 GCA_025360875.1 Lentisphaerota bacterium | reverse complement strand
CTGTGGGTTCGCGACCAAGTTTCTCGGTGAGCTTTAGACGCGCTGATTTGATTTTATTTATTTTACCCGCCGATTGAACGGGTATGCGGATCGTTTTGCTCTGGTTTGCAAGGGCGCGACGCATAGACTGTTTTATCCACCATGCGGCATATGAACTGAATTTTGCGCCCTTCGCAGGATCAAATTTCTCAACGGCCCTCATGAGACCGATATTGCCTTCTGAAATAAGGTCGAGGAGCGGAAGCCCAAGTCCCTTGAAATCGTGTGCGATCTTCACAACGAGACGGAGGTTCGCCTTGATAAGCGTGGTGCGAGCCTCTTCCTTGAGTTTCGGATCGTTGCCGTGGATCTTTGCAGCGAGCTCGACTTCCTCGTCCTTGGTGACAAGGGAAATCTGCCCGATGTCCTGCATATACACCTTCATCGTGTCGTTCTTTGAAAGTGAAGCCGAATCATCTGCGGAAGATTCGGCTTTCTTGGACTTGGAGTCAGCTCCGTCCTTTGCCTTGTCGCCATCGGATTTCCTAGGTCTTCCGACCTTTCTCTTAACAGGAAGCGACTCTTCGCCCATCTCGTCTTCTATGTCAAAATCATCTTCTTCCTTGCTTTTCTGGATGATACCGGCCTTCTTGGAAAGTTTTACAGGCGCCTTTGCCCCTTTTTTTGCAGGTACGTCCTTTATGGCTTCCTTGGCTTTTGAAGGCTTTACAGCCTTTGGGACTTTTTTATCTGAAAGTTTTTCCGTAATTTTCGGCTTTACAGCCTTTACAGGCTTCTTTTCGGGAATCTTTGCAGGTTTCTTCGGCGCTGTCTTGGCAACGGCCTTTTTGACAGGTTTCTGGACCTTCTTCGCCATGACCGCCTTCTTGACGGGCTTTTTCGGCGGAGCAGCTTTTTTTACTGCAGGCTTCTTAGCCGGAACTTTCTTTGCCGACTTTACAGATTTCACCGCTTTCGAGGCTGAAACCGCCTTTTTCAAGGGTTTCTTGGCCTCTACGGGCTTGGCTGATTTCTTTATGTTCTTCTTGCTTTTATTGGCTTTCATAACACCTGCAAATATGTTAAACTTCCATTGTTTCCAATATTTAGTCAAACCCAGTATTAAAGGCTGAATTTTTCCCAAAAGGGTTGTACTATACAATACACATATCAAAAGTCAAAAAAATGAAGCCTTCAATTTGGAAAAAAGAGCTTAATAGTTGGATCTCCCAAGACAGACCCTCTGGAAACACATTTCTGAACGTGGATCCGGATTCCTTCTATCCTGTGCTGTTGAGGGCGTTGCACGGCGGCTCCGGGCCTGTCATGATAATCGTCCCCAGGCTCAGCATCGCCGAAAACATTTCCTCAAACCTGCCCGTCTGGACGGAACTTGGGGACAAAGCTGTTTTCCCCGTCCTCATCCCGGAGACAGAGGAAGGCGACAGGTTCATGCCGGAGAACGAATTCCAGAGGATAAAAGCCCTTTACATGGCCGCTTCAGGACAAGGAGACATATTCGTGGCCAGCGCGATATCTTTCACAAGCCCTGTGCCTCCACTTGACTCGCTCGGTGAAAACACAATAAAACTGTCCCAGGGCATGACTATCTCCCTCAAGGATTTCACGAAAAAACTTGTCGAGATGGACTATGACGATGAAATCGAGGTCAACGTCCCGGGTGAATTCGCAAGACGCGGAGGCATAATCGACGTATTCTCGCCCGGCAGCGGCAATCCGGCAAGAATTGAGTTCTGGGGCGATGAAATAAGCTCCATCAGGACCTTTTCCACGGAGACACAGCTTTCCCTGGAGAATGTGAAGGAATACACGGTCATACCCAGAAGCAGTTTCACCGCAGAAAAAAACAGTTCGTCCCTCATCAGTTATTTCAAGGGTGGAAATGTCAGGATTGTCGTGTTGAGTCCCGGCGAATGCCTTTCTCACCTGCAGAAATTCGGCAAGGATTCGTCGCTGGAGAATTTCACCGGAACACTTGAAAAGCTTGCTGACAGGACGGTAAGCCTGCTTGATCCTGCGGACTCTTCATCATATGACACCGGAACCGACTGCGACTGCATGTCCCCTGTGCTGGAATTAAGGAAAACTGTTTCTGGCGAGACTGAAATCACCTATGGCAACCTGATGAAGAAACTTACTGCAGGCCAGATCAGCTCCTGGCTAGCTTCCGGATACAGGATCGCCCTTCTCGGTTCCGGCGAAAGTGGACGGGACCGCATTATATCCTGGTGTTCTGAAACAGGGATCAGCAGGGATTCCGTAGAGATAGACATTTCTGAAATAAGCTCCGGATTCGTACTTCCCTCCTCGAAACTCGCAGTCCTTACGGAAAAGGAGCTTTTCCTCATGCCTCATCAGAGGTTTGCGAATTTCGCATCAATGAAGAAGCTGAAGGAATCCATGAAATCCAAGGGGGTGCCCACCCTCGCCGACATTGAAGAAGGGGATCATGTGGTCCACGCATCCTATGGAATCGGCCTCTTCAAGGGCCTCAAGACGCTGACTGAAAAAGGCGTATCCCAGGAAATGCTGCAGATCGAGTTCGCGGACAATGTGACTGTTTCCGTGCCTCTCTGGCATGCCGACATGGTTTCAAGATACACGAGTATCGGAAAAGGGATGCCGGTACTGAGCAAGATCGGCGGCAGGAAATGGACAAAGTCCAAGATCGAGGCCATCAGGTCCGTGCGCGGACTGGCGATAGACATGCTCAGGATCCAGGCCATGAGAACCCACAATCCGGGTTTCGCATTTCCAAAGGACGATTCGGACCAGCACACATTTGAAGGTCTTTTCCGTTTTCCTGAAACCCCCGACCAGAGGAAGTCCACGGACGAGATCAAGAAGGACATGTGCTCGAATATGCCGATGGACCGCCTGCTCTGCGGGGACGTCGGCTATGGAAAGACCGAAGTGGCGATGCGCGCCGCATTCAAGGCTGTGAACAGCGGGAAACAGGTGGCAATACTTGTCCCGACCACAGTCCTCGCGCAACAGCATCTCTACACTTTTTCTGAACGGTTCGCTGAATTTCCGTTCATTATCGACATGATCAGCCGGTTCAGGTCCCAGTCCGAGCAGAAGAAAATACTGCAGTATCTTACCGAGGGGAAAATAGACATCATCATCGGCACCCACAGGCTTATACAGAGTGACATCAAATTCAAAAATCTTGGTCTGATAATAGTCGATGAGGAACAGAGGTTCGGCGTCGAGCACAAGGAGCGTCTCAAACATATGAGGGCGACAGTCGACATCCTGACAATGACCGCCACTCCGATTCCCCGGACCCTTTACATGTCGATGACCGGCATCAGGGATCTGAGCACGATCATGACCCCTCCGGGACTTCGTCTTCCTGTGCAGACAATCGTCTGCAAATATGACGACAAGCATATCAGCGATGCCATTTCGCGTGAAATCCAGAGGGGTGGACAGGTCTTCTATCTGCACAACAGGATAGGATCCATCGAGAACACCTGCAAGAAACTCAAGTCCCTGGTGCCGTCTGCGAATTTCGCAATCGGACACGGAAGGATGCCTGAGCATGAGCTCGAAAAGGTAATGATGGACTTCCTCGACGGGAAAACCGATGTGCTGGTCAGCACCACGATCATCGAGTCCGGCCTGGATATTCCGAACGCCAACACGATAATAATAGAACGCGCCGACAGGTTCGGACTCGCCGAACTGTACCAGCTGAGAGGGCGTGTCGGCAGATGGACGCGCCAGGCATATGCATATCTGCTGCTGCCTCCGCACACGATCCTCGACGGCACTGTCCGGGAAAGGATAAGCGCGATCAGACGCTATACCCATCTTGGTGCGGGATTCAAGCTTGCGCTGAGGGATCTGGAGATAAGGGGCGCGGGAAACATACTCGG
>JANYBI010000263.1 GCA_025360875.1 Lentisphaerota bacterium | reverse complement strand
GTGTCACACCTTTCTCGAACAGGGAAGTGATCATTGACACATAATTCCCGGTGTTCCAGTCCTTTCCGGAACCGTGGATATGGTAGAATCCGCCGTCAAGCTCTGAAGCAAGTTCAATTGACAGAGCCCTTTCCCTGGACCATTGCCCAGCCTCATCGAGGAAACGGGGGAGCAGGTCATCGTCGACGATGACTGTCTGTCCGGTCACAAGGATCGGATCAAGCACGTCCACAGAATCATGGGAGGTCAGCGTCCTCATCGCCGATACCGCACCGCCCGACTCGTCGGTCAGGAGTTCCGACACATCCTTTGCGACAGTGGCACTCGATCGTTCAAAATCAGCTATAACCAGCACCCTCAGTTTTACGTCCGTGTTCTTAAGTTCTTCGGAAAGTATCACGACCAGTGCGTCCATCTTTGACTTTGAAAGAGCCAGTATGCGGCTGACGGTCGACTGGCAGCTGCGCATTCCTTTTTCAGTCAGGAGATATCCCAGGGGACGGAATGCTGTTGACAATTCGGGATAAAGATTCCTTTCGGCTTCATCCTTGCTCACAAGGAGATATTTCGAAGCGTAACGTCCCGCCAAGTCGGCGTTCTCGTCGATCGAGAGTTCACCTTCTGAGAATTTCGCAAGTCCGAGAGGAACCGGTTTGCCCAGCTTCTTGAGATATCTCACCGATTCGGAAATGAAAACCGAACGTTTCCTCAAGGTGGTTGAAAGAGATTGGTCTGAAATTCCCTCGAGCTCATCCGTCAGCCAGTCCGACAGAGTCTTCCCCATATGCTGTTCCAGCAGTCCCATGGCTCCGGCAACATTCTCCGAACAGCTGCGGACATATTCAAGCTCCTTTTCAGAAGGTCTGGTGAAATATACCAGGTCCTGATATGGCGCGAGAGCGGCGTCCCTGACAAAAGCCGGAGCCTGAAGGAAATAATCCACATCTCCCAGCAGTTCCTTGTGCAGCTCTATTTCCCTGTCGGAAAGGTCATCTGCCGACGGTGGCGTCGCAGTAAGCCCGAGTATGCGCGGCTTTTCCAAAGCCCTGACCAGTTCAAGCGCAACCTGCACCCAGTATCCGACAAGGTGATGGCATTCGTCGAAGATAAGGAGCTTCACCCCCTTCTCCCTGAATGACGCCATGAGTACCGCTGATTCCATATTTACGACGGAGTCATTTCCTCCGCCGTTGTTCCGGATGCGTTTCTGTTTCCAGCGCCGCATCAAGGAGAGATAAAAACGTTCCGGGTTGTTTTGCTCAAAGTCCGATAGCCATGAATCAGCGTTCTTCTCATCCTCGCCGCCTTCTACAAGTTCCTTTCTCCATTCGGAAAGCAGTACGGTTCTGTCTTTCGCATCAAGCTCACCTGTCTGTGCGACAGCCTGGTATGTGAGCACAGTTATCGGCATGTTGTCTGAAGGCTCAGTTGACGCGATGGGACGTCCATCGTCGGACGGGAAATACTTCGTCTTTTCAATCCATTGCCTCTGTATGGCAGTAGTCGGTACAAGGACAAGAACTGGCACGTTCATCCGTACCGCTACCATCAGCCCGACAAGGGTCTTTCCGGAGCCGGGCGGACTGACGATATATAGTTTGTCATCGCTGGCCTTGTCGCCGAAGACTAGATCGAGGATCTGTTTCTGCGAATTTCGCGGAACTATGGTGCATTTACATTTGGAAAACATAAATAAGACCTTAAATCATTTTAACCACAGAAGGCACAGACTACACAGAATTAAAATTGTTATTGTTTTAAATCCAAACTTTCCAGCATGCGCATATATTTTTCTGTGTCTTCCGTGTGTTCTGTGGTTACCATAATTTATTCAAGTCAGGTTTTTCAAGACATTCTTAAACTTTGCCGCCTGTTCGGGATGCGCCGGTTTCATGAACGCGGCATGCCCGAGCAGGAATGAGATCATATTATCATCGGGTTTTGTCTCCTGCGACTGCTTGTGCACCATTGCGCGAATAAGTCGTCTCGCCTTACGTGGAACGGAAACCTTCGTATTGACATTGAGCCCGAGGACTTTCTGTTTTGATCCGCTGCGTCTGACGAAGGTTTTCTCATCGGCAACAGCAAAACCTTCTTTCTGGATTATCTC
>JANYBI010000260.1 GCA_025360875.1 Lentisphaerota bacterium | reverse complement strand
CTTGCGTTCGGTGATGTCCTGGACAGTTCCCATCATGCACAGCGGCCTGGAATCAGAATCATATTGCAGATCTCCACGGCTACTGATGAACTTTATGTTTCCGTCCGGCATAATTGCGCGGAATTCCAACTCAGGAGGCTTTTTCCCCTCAGCACAGGAACGGATCCACTCCTGCATCTTCTGCCGTTCATCAGGATGAATCAGATCCAGCAATGTTTCAGTGGTTGGGATGAAATTGTCGCGAGCCACTCCATAAATGCGGTAAGTTTCATCCGACCATACGACCTTGTCCGCACCGATTTTCCAGTTCCAGCTGCCGACATGGGCAATACGTTGGGATTCGGAAAGGATTTTTTCCTTCTCAACCAGCATTTCTTCCGCATTCTTGTGCTCAGTAATATCCTGGATGGTCCCAATCATTGAAATAACTTTGCCTTTTGAGTCGAATTCCAGTTCGCCAAGGCCGATCACCCATCTTGTTTCACCATCGGACCTGCGGACAATCCTATATTCTTTTTTAAAGGACTTCCCTTTAGTCAACACGTTTTCCCTAAGGTACTTATCCATCATCGTCCTGTCATCAGGATGTAAAATTTCAAGCCAGCCTTGAATGCTCCTGCTGTATTTCTTATCAATTCCAAAAATATTGTCAAGTATCCTGGATGACTCCCAGAAACCGGAGACAAAATCGGTCCTGTAGGAACCAATCAATGCAATGCGCTGTGATTCCTGGAGGAAGAATTCGCTATCTTTCAGCAGCATTTCCGCACGTTTACGTTCGGTATTGTCAAAGACAGAAGATCGGGAATACAGGAAATTGCCTTTTTCGTCCTTCACTGCAGTGGCGTTGATAATGACAGGTAAAATTGATCCATCCTTGCGGATAAGATTTCCTTCGATATTGTTTATATATCCCCTTGTCTTAAGAACCGGAAATGTCTTATTGAAAACGCCTATATCCTCCTGGGCAATGACATATGTGAATTTCTTGCTGCCTATGAGCTCTTCCCGTGAATATCCCAGCCATTTCAGCTCGGTATCGTTTATCTGGATGAAATATCCATCCTTGTCGAGAGAATGATATCCGTATGGCGCGTTATTATACAGATCATAAATCTCGTCTGAGGACTTTTTAAGATCTTCCTCAGATTTCTTCCTGACTGTTATATTATCAAACACAGCCACAAAGTGGTCTTTCTGAGGGGAATATACGGAAACAGAGAACCAGATTTTCAGAATACCCACATATATTTCGAATTTTTCCGGATTACCGGTCGAAGCAACCCTGCCATAGATATCAAACAGTTCAGGATTCGATTCCCGGATTCCAGGAATGACATCAGTGACTTTCCTGCCAATGACATCATGCAGTCCGGTAAGAGATTCAAACCTGCCGTTGACACTGAGATAAATAAAATCCCGCGGTTTCCCATCCTTATAAATCATTTTGCAGTAAGAGAAGCCCTCCAGCATGTTCTCGAAAAGAATATGGTAGCGCAACTCGTTCTCCTGAGCTAAATTCTCAGTATTCTTCCTTGCTGTTATATCCATGCAGATTCCGCTCATGCGTTTCGGCTTACCTGATTCATCATACATAGGACTTCCTATCGACCCTATCCATTTTATCTGCCCGTCCGGAAGAATGATCCTGTATTCATTTTCAAGGGGTTTCCTGTCTTCTATAGAACGGCTTATGCTGTCCGTCGCGGATTGAATGTCTTCAGGATGCAAGACCTTCTTCCAGGTATCAAATGATGGTTCAGCATTCATAGGAAGTTCAAAAAGCTTATAGAATTCTTCTGACCATGACAACTTTCCGGTATCCATGTCCCAGTTCCAGAATCCGCTTTTTGCAGCGCTCTGTGCAAGCTTCAGCCATTCGTTTGAAACTTTAAGATCCTCATTTGCCTTTTTCCTTCCTTTGCGGACCTCTGCATCACGGAGTTCGCGTTCGACGGCGGAAGAAAGCCTCGAAAGGTTGTCCTTCATGATGTAATCACTCGCGCCGGCCTTCATGATGGAAACAGCCGTCTCCTCCCCTATTGTTCCGGAGGAAATTATGAACGGAATGTCAATATTCATCTTCTGAAGCAGGTGCAGGGCGTCAAGACCGGTGAAATCGGGCATTTTGAAGTCTGAAATGACAATGTCCCAGGATTCGGTGTCAAGGGAAGATTCCATGTCGACAGCAGACTGGACGCGTTTCCATTTGACATCATAACCGCCGCGTTTCAGTTCGTGAATTACAAGATCCACGTCATTCTGCGAATCCTCGACAATGAGAAGACGCAGCGGTCGCATAGCCATATTTCCGTTACTCGGACCTTTGATTTCCTTGCCCATGGAATGAAACCTTGTCAAAACTGTTTTTGTTATTTTTAAAGTAAAACAGGCCCTGGTCGCCTATGGCGCCGCCGCAGGCGGGTAAACTTTTAGCCTGTATTTTTAATTGCAGACAGGAATGTCTGCATTACTAAAACATCCATTAAGTGCTTAATCCACCTCAGGCGGATTGGCTACGAACAGGTTCATGAAATTATGACAACATATTCTATGACACTTTGACACTCCTAATAGCCGGCAAGATGCCGGCGCTCCGAGACAATCCTAATTGCCGGCAAGATGCCGGCGCTCCGACGATCAGATCGGCGGCTTGTTGATCAGCAGCCAGTACAGACCGAGCTCGCCGACGGATTCAATGAACTTGTCGAAGTCGACCGGTTTTGTGATATAGCTGTTGACACCAAGCTTATAGCTCTCAACCAGATCCTTCTCCTCCTGGGACGAAGTAAGGACCACTACGGGTATTATCTTTGTAACTTCATCGGACTTGATCTTCCTGAGAACCTCAAGGCCACTGACTTTGGGCAGTTTCAGATCCAGGAGGACTACTTTTGGACCGTCAACAAGATTTCGGGAAGAATATTTCCCTTTTGCAAACAGGAAATCGAGAGCCTCGGCACCGTCATTGACCACCTGCACCTTGTTTGCAAGGTTGCGTTTTTTCAGGGCACGGAGTGTCATCTCGACATCGCGCGGATTATCCTCCACCAGCAAGATCTCTATTATGTTCTGTGTCATCTACCTCGCCCTCCTGTTAATATTTTTTTTAACGCAGTAAGTCCTGCGTTAAAAAAATAACATCATCATTTAATCGGCAGAGAAAAGCTGAAGACCGCTCCTTCGCCCACTTTTCCTTCAGCCCATACTCTTCCACCATGCCTCTGGATGATCCTCTGTACCAAGGCCAACCCTATTCCTGTACCCTCGAATTCGATCACGCTATGAAGGCGCTGGAACACGCAAAACAGCTTATCTCCATATGCCATGTCGTAACCTACACCGTTATCATGTACTTGTACAATTATTTCATCTCCTTCAATCTTTCCCTCGACCTTAACCGTGGACACCTTGCGGGTCCTTGTAAACTTGAAGGCATTTGAAAGGAGGTTCACCATTACCTCCCTGATCATTGCCGGATCCCCATAAACTTCAGGAAGAGAAATGGTTTCAAGGTTCACAATCCGGCCTTTCAAGTCATTTGACATCTGTGAATAGACTTCCTTCACCATCTCATTCATGTCAATTGCCGTCTTATGCAGTTCCTTCCTGCTAAGACGTGAGAATTCAAGCAGATCTCCTATCAGCTGTCCCATATCTTTGGCGCTGTCACGTATGACTTTCAGCAGACGGCGTCCTTCATCATCGAACTTGCCGGCAAAATCCTCCTCCAGAATCCTGGCGAAACCGTCGACTGAGCGCAGCGGCGCCTTCAGATCATGGGATACCGAATAGGAAAACGCCTCGAGTTCGCGGTTGACAGCTGCAAGTTCGGCAGTCCTCTCCTTAACACGCCGTTCCAGCTCGTCATGAGACTTTCTAAGCCACTGTGCATCATTCCTCTTCCATAGGAAACCTACTCCAAGGGCCGTAGTCAAAACCAGCATCAGCATAAGTGCCAAAATTACACCAGCCTGTCTTTTGACAGGATCAAAAATTTCATCCCTGTCAACTTTTGCAACAATGAACCAAGGGGTGCCCGGAACTGCATCAAGATCGGCTATCACTGGTATTCCACGGTAGTCAATCCCTTCTAAAACCCCCTTTTTACCCAATACCGCCATTATGGCGGGAAGATTGGCTTTCTCATCAATTGAATACCTTAATTTTAAGGCCGTACCGTTCCTATGCCGCAACTCATTCAGGAAAACCACCTCGTCGCCTTCCCTGCGGATCAGAAGGGATTCTGCACTTCTGCTCGATGTCGGCCACGACTGGATCAAAGGGAAAAGGAAGTCATGCGGATTTATTTCCAGCATGACAACTCCAACAGGCTCTTTTTGTGAATCACCCTCTTGCGGAACCAAAGGTATGAAAATGTCCATATCCACAGTTCCAGGAACCATTTTGCTAAGATGCAGATCCGAGATCATTATTTTTTTCGCCGTCAAGGCTTCGCCCATAACCTTTTCGGATGTCGGCCCGACCCAGTTCTTTTCCATCGGCGCTGCAAAGACAAGCTTTCTGCTGGAATCAAAAAGCAGAACTCTGTTATATTTGAAATTCAACCTTATGGATTCAAGGCACTTCGCGATTTTATCCTTGATCTCCGCATCTGATGGATTCCCGGCAATATTGATCAGATAACCGGAGAGCAAAGGGGATTCGTACAGATAGCTGGCATGCTCAAGCTGGTCAGAATACCATTTGTCTATTTGACTTGTTTTCAAATCACCTATGGAAGACATTTCGTTTTCAGCCGTCCTGCGTGATTTGTCATATTGATTTTTAAGGTTGAAGGATCCGACGGCAATGATTCCGGCAGCCAGAAGCGCAAATGCCCCAAAATAACTCCAAGGCATCCGTTTCGAAACCCTAAACGGTGTTATCTCGTTTTCCATGAGATTCTTTTACCCGGATTTGCGAAATACGCTGAGAAACATCCTTATTTCCTATTTCCCATTCTTCAAAGCGCTCTCAATTGCCTTGTTCAATTCCTTGGTGCTGAATGGTTTCTGCAGGAAACCCTTCATTCCGGAATCCAGAAGGCTCTGCACTTCCCCGTCTATGCTGTATCCCGATATGAGGATCGCGTTTATATTTGGATTCACCGACCGCATCCCGATGAATGAGTCCTTTCCGTTCATCTTGGTCATCATCATGTCCATAACCACAAGATCAATCTTCTGCCAGGACTGCCGGTAATATTCCAATGCCTCCTTGCCATCGCTGCAGATGGAAACCTTATGGCCCAATGAACGCAGCATCTTCGCCACCATGTCCCTGACAATCTCCTCATCGTCAACAAGAAGTATGTTAACAGCTTTCCTGGAAGAAGTCAGAGAGGCCCTCGATTCATCCTCTTCCATATCTTCTTCCAGCAGAGGGAAGTACAATGTAAATACAGCCCCCTTCCCAAGTTCGCTCTTTACATCGATGATTCCATTGTGGCTGGTTACCATCCCATAAACCGAAGCCAGCCCCATTCCAGTGCCCTTGCCAATCTCCTTGGTGGTGAAAAACGGTTCGAAAATATGTTTGATTATTTCGCTGTCAATCCCGATCCCGTTGTCAATGACGCATACTTTCAGGCATCGGCTGGAGATCGGCTTTTTAAAAGCATCCCTGAAATAAGTCTCCTCTATCTTCATCGACTCTGTTGTGAAGACAATCTCCCCTCCCTTAGGCATTGCGTCACGGGCATTGATTGCAAGATTCAGCAGCGCGTTCTGAAGCTGGGTCGGATCACCCATGATAAGGGCGGGACTTGCCTTCAATTCCATTTTTATCTCTATCCTCTTGTCAATGCTGTGCGAAAGAAGGCTTATCACTTCCTCTATGACCTTATGGATGTTCACAGGTATTGCCTGGTACTTTCCCTTCCTCGCAAAAGACAGGAGATCCTTTGTCAGGTCAGCTGCCCTTCTCGAAGATCTCAATATGCTTTCGGCATCCTTTCTCATGTCCTCGTCATCAAGGCGGTCAGCAAGGATTTCGGCATATCCCATTATGCCCATGAGCTGGTTGTTGAAATCATGCGCTATTCCGCCGGCGAGCTGCCCTATGGCCTCCATCTTCTCGGACTGTCGCAATCTTTCCTCTATCATCTTCCTGTCGGTGATGTCTTCAAATACAGTCGCGAAAAGATTTTCACCCGGGGAGAAGATAGAAATGCTAAAATACTTTTTCATAGGCGCAAAATAAGTATCGAAGAAGTATGGTTTTCCAGTTTCAAGGACGCCTGTGAATTCTTCAAGATACGGAGGCGTTCCGGCACCATAAAGACAACTCGCCAATGCTCCTTTCGCGCAGTCCAGAGATAATCCGGTATGTTTTTCATAAGCCGGATTTACATCTAAGATCCTGTAGTCAACAATTATGCCTGTTGAATTCCTGATAACTTCATGCAGAGCAACACCTTCCGTCATATTGTTGAAAAGAGTCCGGAACTTCTCCTCGTTTTCCCGAAGAGCCTGTTCCGCCTTCTTACGTTCGGTTACGTCCTCCAGCATCACAAGGAAATAGAGGAATTTCCCTTCCCCGTCGCGGATGGCCGACAGTGTCAGATCCCCCCACAATACGTCCTTGTTCCTGCAGATATATCTCTTCTCAGTCTGATATATCTGTATTTCACCCTTCATGAGCTGGCCTACTTTGACGATGTCATTTTCAAGACGTTCGGGATGGGTGATGTCCTTATAGGAAAGTTTTTTAAATTCTTCTTGAGAATACCCAAGTATCCTTGAAAACGTGGAATTCACTCTGATGAAAAAGCCTTTCTGATTAACGGTCGCCATACCTATAGGCCCCTTCTCGAATATCGTACGGAACCTTTCCTCGCTGTCACGCAGCGCCTGCTCCGACCGCTTGCGCTCGGTGATATCGTCGAACATGACAAAGATCTTATTGGAAACAGGAACCCCGAAAATAAACACATTCTTCAAGGCTCCATTCTTGCAGGTAACCAGGTATTCCCTACCCTCGATCTCATGGTTCCCCTCTATCGCCTCCTTGACAAGCCCCATATAGGTCGATACCACTTCGTTACGGTATTTCTCATCCGGATAGGCCTGAGCCCACCAGCGGTCCATGTTCGGAATATCCTTATGGGAATAACCAAATATTTCTACAGCTTTTTTGTTTATATACTCAATTGTTCCATCCATTCCGACTATCGACATCGACATCGGGGACTGTTCGACTATCTTCTGGAACCTGGTCTCGCTTTCGACAAGTGCGAGCTCCGCATTCCGGCGTTCAGTTATATCCATCACTATTCCGTCAAGACTTGTCAGTTTTCCGTTGCCATCAAATACCTTTTCGCATTTCTGGTACACATGCCTTATCTCACCATCTTTCCTATTTATGCGGTATTCAACTTGAACCGCGCCCGCGCCCGCTCTCATACTTGCCTGGGCCTTTTTCAATTTTTCAATATCTTCCTGATGAACCAGAGCCATGTACTTTTCAAAAGTCACCGGTTCATTATCCGTCAATCCGAAAATTTGGCGGGTTTCATCCGACCATTCCAATTCTCCGGTAAGGATATTACGGTTCCAATTCCCAAGATGGGCTATATGCTGGGCCTTTGAAAGAGATTCCTCCTTCTTCCTGAGCTCCTCGGTACGCTCCTCCACGAGAACTTCCAGCCTGTTACGGTATTTTTCCAATTCCCTTTCGGCGTTCACCCGGTCGGTAATGTCGTTTCCGACGCAAAGAATTTCCGTTACATTCCCATCCTTGTCGAAGATCGGCTTGTTAGTCCAGGCTATCCATACGCGTTCACCGTTCTTGCGCATGTTCTCGTTCAGATTGTTCCTGAATTTCTCCGGATACCTCCCGATACCCAGAATCATCTCCTTGAGGTCATCTCCGTTGGAATTTACCGAAGGCACAATTGTTCCGACAACATTATTCCCGATTATTTCTTCATAGTTAAAACCAAAGAAAGACGAAGCAAATTCATTTAAGAAAGTAATATTCCCAACATTGTCCATCCTGAGGATGATGCTGTTCGTGTTCTCGACGAGTTCACGGTAATTCTTCTCGCTCTCAACAAGCTTGGACGTACGTTCCTCGACCAACTCCTCCAGATGCTCCCGGTGCCTCTGCAATTCCAATAGCCATTTCCTTCTCTCGGCAATATCGCGGCAAAGGGTGAGTATCCTAGGACCTTCCCCAAAATCCATCACAGTCGCATTTATTTCCAAAGGGGTAGTCTTGCCCGAAGAATCAATATAGTCTATCTCGAAATTCCTTATGAACCCGTCCTTGACGCATCTTCTGACAGCTTCGGAATTTTTATCTTTTTCATGCTCGGCCGTCCATTCCGTCACCTTTCTGCCCAGAATTTCCTTCAGCTCATTTTTACCGGCCAATCTGATATATTCCTGGTTGGCATCAAGCACCCTTCCTTCCATGTCAATGACCACATATCCTGTATTTGTGGTCTCTATCAACGACTTGTATTGCCTATCCCTGCTGTTCAGGGATTCAGCCGCCTTCCTGCTCATAGTGACATCGCGGAAGCTCCATACGCGCCCGACAGGCACGCCGCCGATACGCTGCGGCTGCGAATAACGCTCAAAGATCTTCCCATCCTTGAATTCAATGACATCAAAACTGTCCTCGTCAGGATGAGAATAAAGATACTTGATCTTATTAAGGAACAATTCGGGATTCTTCAACTGACCCAGTACATGATTGATGGCCTTTTCATCATCTCCGCTATCCATGACCTTCTGGGAAATACCCCACATCCTGGCAAATCTGCTGTTGGAATAGCTGATCTTCCCATCGTTGTCAACAACCAGTATGCCGTCGGTCGTCGATTCAATTGTGGCATTGAGCAGAGAGAGGGACTGCTTCAGCTTCTCTTCCGCCGCCATGCGTTCGGAAATGTCCAGAATAATACCGGTCCAGACCCTGTCGCCATTGGGAAGCTCCCTTGGGCGGGACTCATAATGCACCCATATGACCTTGCCTGCTACTATCAGGCGTCCGTCCCATAGGAATGGTTTGAGAGTCCTGTCCGACACCTCATTTTTTTCAACCCATTCCGCCCAGTCGTCAGGATGCACCAGTTTCATGGTAAGAGTCGGATCGGCCATGTGCTGCTCGCGGGTAGCGCCTGTCAGTTCGCAGTACCGGTCATTAATGAATTCATATGAGTAGGGAGGATTATCGGCTGAAGACCACGAACCTGATTTTTTTACGCATATGCGGTATATGCCCGCCACCTGGTTGTTAGCAATATCCTGATACAGCATCCTGCTGTCACGCAGTTCCTGGACCGCCATCTTCCGTTCAGTCACATCCCGGAAGAATCCGACATTGCATTCCGCACCCTCCATGACAATCTTGGTAGCATTTATATCCGCATATATTATCCGTCCGTCCTTGCATAGGCATGGAATGTCCGTGGTGAATACTTTTTCCTGCCTTCCCTGGGCTTCAAATTCGGAGAGTACATGAGGCCAGTCGGCTGGCGGATGAATTTTCTGTATGGACATCTTGCTTAATTCTTCAGCCCCATATCCCAGCATCCCGGATATCGACGGATTGGAATACTTGATCATCTTGGTCTTGATGTCAGCAATGAGAATTCCTTCAGAAGCCCCTTCCAGAATTTGCTTGAACCTTTCGTAAGAAGAGTTCAGTTCCATATCTTTTTTCTTTAGTTCGGTAATGTCTGAGACAATGTGGATTACACCGGAAATATCCCCTTCCTCGTCGAGGATGGGATCAACAGTGACCTCCAGCCAGCGGTCTCCGGATCTTATGACGGCCACTTCCCTTTTCCTAGTCTCCTTCATCCGGACTAGCGGACATTCGGGGATAGGCTCGGAAGTGCCATGCACGACTTCCCAGCATTGTTTTCCAAGAATGTCCTTCCCGTGAACTCCGAACATGTCGGTCGCCGCCTTGTTGCAG
This sequence comes from Lentisphaerota bacterium, assembly GCA_025360875.1. GTDB lineage: Bacteria > Verrucomicrobiota > Lentisphaeria > Victivallales > GWF2-50-93 > GWF2-50-93. The sequence goes on along the minus strand of JANYBI010000260.1, from coordinate 12,462 downwards.
CGGAGAATCTTGAATTCGGAATCGAGCATGAAAATTGCGTCCCGCACCGAATCAAACGTGGTCTGCCATTCCAATACCGTGGTTAGCAATATGTTCTCTGCACGCTTTTTGCGGGTGAGATCCCTGCAAATGCTCATCACCGCAGGTTTTCCATTCCAGAATATCTGCTTGGCTGTAACTTCAACGGGGACAGGAGTTCCATCCTTTCTCTGATGAACTGTCTCAAAGACCATGGTCCCACGGGATTTGAGCCTGGCTATGCGTCCAGGCATATTTGCCCTCTCCTCGGTAATGTCAACGCTTGAAGGTTCCATCGACAGAAGTTCATCTTTTGTGTAGCCGAGAAGCTCGCAGGCCTTCGTATTTACGTCAAATATCCTGTCCTTGTCATGGACAAATATCGGGTCTCCGGCGCTTTCAAACAGCATCCGGTATGCCTCGTCGCCGACCTGAGTTTGCGGCAAAGCCATTTCCTTCTTCCTTTTCACGAGATCCCCCCCTTAATAACACCTATCCGGCGTGGCACACACCGGCAAAATAATCCTATTTCAAAACAATTAACATCAAATATCAGATTCGGAATTCTTGCGACGAAATGTTACGGATAGGTTGCAACGCAGATAAATACCTGGTAATAAAAATGTTGTCTATATGTTTCATAAAGCACCTTTTATGTGCTAATTAACACCCGACATAGCACTTGAAACATATAGGTTGAATTCAAATTTTACAACTAAAGTTGTACTTTTTTGGCGGAATTGGCATGTTCCGTCAAAAATAATTTTCCAGATGTAGGGTTCGCCGGGTATCCAGCTGCTTCTTTTCCCGGATGGGAAATGGGTGGAAAGTATCACTAACGGCATTGGTGCCATGCTGGGGAAGTAGCTGATGTGGAATGTGAAAACGGTGTAATCATTGGTTTCTTCAGGATTATCTCATCCGCATCATGAAATCAAAATTCCTGTCAACTATGAAAGCGCTCCGATTTTTCTCAAAGAAAGACGGTTCAGCTCCGACTCGTCTGCTCTGTTCTTAATCACCTTGAGCAGAGCGAGTGTGAGTTTTGCCTGACTGCTGTCTTTTGCTTCTATCTTTTTGACCCATTCCGGCTTGAGGGCGCCAGCCCCGCGGAAAGCCCCAGCCAGCGAACCGGCCATCGTGCCGATGGTGTCGGCATCACGTCCGAAATTGGCGGAATAGATTATAGCCTTGACAGGATTCCCTTTAGCGAGGGAAAAAAGCGCAAGCTCGGCCGGCACGGTCTCACGCGAGTCGCAGATTATCTCCCTGAGCATTTTTCCATAGAAAAGTTTCCTGAATTTTCCGTATTCTCCCGCCTTGTCAGCCAGGTCCAAGGCCCTTTCAATATTTTCCCTGATTTCCGCTGCGCTCTTTTTGTTCAAGTACTCCACCGAAGCGCGCAATATCGAGTTGACAGTAGCATCCGGTTTCATCGCTTCCGCCACGGCGGCGCTCATGGCGCAGGCGGCGTCCCTGCAGAATCCCGTCGAACCGGAATGTATCAGACCTGCGACCTGGAAGGTCTCGAGGGCGGCTCTTCTCGGATCACATGCGTTTATCAGCCCCATCGGGGAAATGGACATAGCCGAACTCGAACTTTGCATGTTCCCCGCTCCTGCGTCAACAGGCAGGCAGGTGCCTGTCTCAAGCTTATGGAACATGTTCTTTACAGGTATGAAAAACAGGTCGTATTTGTCCCTGCTTGAAAGGAAAGAGCGTGCGAACTCATCAGGCCCGGCATAGCCGTCATTTTCAATGATGGCCTTGCAGAGTATAAGTTTTATGGCGGAATCATCCGTGCCTTCGCCTTTAAAATCACATATCTGCCCGTGCTGTTTTTCTATCTTTTCATAGTGCCAGCCTTCAACAGGAGCTCCCATGGCATCCCCGATAAGGCCTCCGAGCAGACAACCATAGATTTTCTTATATAAAAGACTTTTCACCACAAGCCCTCCCATATTATTCCTATCAATTATACCTTCACATAAATGAGAAAGCAATACTGTTATGAGACGATCAGCAGGCAAGGTTTTAATCCGCCAATAAAAAAATAACAATGGTAGGCGGAACTGGTTTGCGATGTTCGCAACACTGGAATTTGAAGGGATTTATTGTATAGTGCGTTTTCCAATATGAACCATTGGCCGATACAGGCCGCTGACAAGGAGTCTTAACTTGAGCCTACTAAATTTCGATCCTAAAAGCGAACGCATCCAGCAGGCGCATAAGCGGCTGCGTGACGCCTATAACCGCGTGCCCGGACATGTCGTGCCTGTCGTGGACCCAGGTCTGCGTGCGCCCGGAAAAACTTATCCGGAAAAGGAAGCCCTGGCTGATCCCGAAAAAATGCTTGTGAACGCCGTGTCATGGGCGAACGGCCTCGCTTCGTCCGACCAGGATTGGCCGCCGTTCATCAATACATACTGCGGCGTGGTCATGGTCGCAGAGGCGTTCGGCTGCAAGATTGTGTTTGACGATTTCGGAACTGCCTGGACTGAACCGGTATCCAGTAATATCGAGGCTGTCGACCGCATCAGGCCGATGCGTCCCGACCAGACTCCGCTCATCCGCTGTCTGAACACCTGGGTTGACTTTGCGCAGCGCCGCCTCGGAACGGAACTCCCGATCTGGACCATGGACGTACAGAGCCCTTTCAGTGTCGCAGCCCACATCATCGAACCCATGGAACTGCTGATGGCCTGCATTTCCGATCCGGAACGCGTCCACAAGCTCTGCCGCATGATCACCGATTTCTCCATCACCATGATGCGTGAACACATCGCACAGATGGAACACCCCGCATTTCCCGGCCGCAATTTCCCGAGCATTTCCGACCGGATCGGCATCTGCATCGCCGATGACACGCCGCTGGTAATGCTGAGTCCGGAGATGTACCGCGAGTTTGCAATGCCCTACAACGCCGAGGTCGGCGCGGCTTTCGGAGGTATCCATATCCATTCCTGCGGCGATTATCGGATCAACCTTGAAAACCTGATCATCACTCCCGGCGTACGCTCCATCCAGCTCCACGCCGGTGTCGGCGAGTTCCGCCTGCCGGAAACTCCGGCCGAGGACTGCGCCTTCAACCGCGCCCGGCAGAAGGTGACTTACCTTGTGGACACCAACGACATTTCGCGCGGCCAGGATTATAAGGGAAGGGGGCGCGACCACTATCGTGACTATGTGCTGCCACGGCTCAAAACTGCCAACCTCACCGGCTGCATCCTGCAGTCATGCGGTCCTGGAAACGGTCTTGCCGACCACCAGGCAGCCATCGACTGGACCCGTGAACAGGTCAAAACCTAGTTTAAGGTCCTACTGTGGCAGCTCCCAACATCATCCTTTGCCAATGCGACCAGCTCCGTTCCTTTGCGGTCGGCTGCTATGGTGACATGGCAGCGCGGACCCCGCACATGGACCGGATGGCCGAAGAAGGAGTGCGCTTCGATACGGCTCTGACCAACAACCCGGTCTGCACACCGGCGCGCTCGTGTCTCCTGTCCGGCCAGTACAGCCGCACCTGTACCGGCATGGTCGGGAATGTCGAGGACAATCCGCCCAACCCGCGGCGAACACGCCTTAACGATCCTACGATTGCGGAACTCGCAGCGGCCGCCGGATATTCCACCGCGCACATCGGCAAATGGCACATCGATCCCCAGCCCCAGCTTGTAGGTTTCCAGTCGGCCGTGTATCCCAACTACGACCACAAATATTACAACCAGACCTACTACGACGAGAAAGTGAAACCGTTCCAGGTGACGGAATTCAACGGCGACTTCGATGCCCGCCGTGTGACAGAGTTTCTGGAATCGGCTCATAGCAGGAAACCGTTCTTCCTGCACTACAACATATCCCTGCCGCACCAGCCGATCGGAAATGGACATATGCCCGAGAAATTCGTCAACATGTTCCAGCGCGACGACGTCCCCATCCGTCCGAACTCCATGAAAAACGGGATTATGACCAATGACCGCCGCTGGTTCAAGATCTACACAAGCGACTGCTTCTACTGGGACGAAGTCAAGCGCGGCGGTTATCGCGGTCCTGAGTGGCTTCCTCCCGATTTCGATCTGCGCGACCTGACGGTTCTCTATTACGGAGCCACTGCCTGCGTGGATGATCTGCTGGGACGTCTGCTCAGGGATCTGGACCGCCTCGGACTTGATGAAAACACCATCCTGGTTTTCATCTCCGACCATGGAGACAATCTCGGCAGCCATGAACTGTTCAACAAGGACGTGCTCTTCGAGGAATCAATCCGTATTCCGCTCTTAGTGCGCTGGCCGAAGGGGCTGAAGGGCGGAGTGGTGTCACCATGGCTAGCACAGACGATCGACGTGATGCCTACCATGATGGAACTGGCCGGGATGTCGGTTCCGGGTCACGTCCAGGGACGCAGTCTTTGTCAGGCGTTAAAAGGTGCTGCCGCAAATCCATCTGATGCCGTCTTCATCGAGACCGACCAATATCAGATCGGCGTACGCACCGCAACACATCTTTACGGCATGCAGCTGGACCGCGCCAACCGCAGTATCAGCAACCCGGCCCTGTATTTCTATGACTTGCGCAACGACCCTTACCAGGAGCGCAATCTTGCAGGCACCACGGAGCAAGCTGATACGGCCATGCGCCTGCGCAACTCGTTGATTGCATGGAACGAAAAGACCCGCTGGCAGACTGTAACTTGAAATTCCTGTCGCAATTATTCATAATCGGCGAGAATGTTTTTCATATAGTTGGAAATTATTCTCTTCTCCCGTTCCCTGAAGGCGTGGAAAGGTTCGGCGACGAAATCGTTTCTGATTAAACCGCGATAGGCGAGTCCGCACTTAATGCCTTTCAGGAAACTTGAGCCGAACTTGCCGACATTGTAGATAGTGGAGCTGAGCTTCATCACCTTGTCCTGGAGTTTTCTCACCTCGTTCAAATCCTTCCTCTGTGCGGCGTCATACAGATCCACAAACAATTTCGGGAACAGGTTGGCTCCTCCGGGCACGCCGCCATGTCCGCCAAGCAGGATGGATTCCGCAAGAAGAGCCTCAGTCCCCATCAGGACTGAAAAATCTTTTCTGCCTTTGAAAAGCTGGAGAAGGCGATGGTAGTATATCATGTTTCCGGAACTGTCCTTGATTCCGATTATCCTCCTGTTTTCCGACAATGCCTGGACGGTCTCGATCTCATAGTAGACCTTTGTGAAACCCGGCATGTTGTAGAGGAACAGGGGTATGGATATTTCTGAAACCAGGTGACCAACGTATTCCACGAGCTCAGGCTGTCCCGCAGGGAAATAATATGGCGGTGCAAGCACGACTGCGGTCGCGTTTTTTGTCTTTGCGAAATTCGCAAGATTTACCGATTCCACGAACGAGGTGTCGGTTATGCCGACGAGGACTGGCACTCTTCCTCCGACCAGCCTGCAAGTCTCCTCGACGAGTTGGTATCTTAGCTTGTAGCTCAGGCTTGGCGCTTCACCGGTGCTTCCTAGAATGAATATTCCATGGACTCCTCCCCTGATCAGATGTCCGATGATCTTTTCCAGGCTCTTCAGGTCTAGCTTGTCTTCTGCGAGAAGAGGCGTGACCATGGGAGGGACTATGCCACGGATTGTGTCAATGTCCGATGATTTATTCATGTATTTCACCCGTATTGCTGGATGGATGTTTAAGGATTCTTTGGCTGGGTCTCTATCGGATTGTACTTGACTTCATCGACCTTGATATCCCCGAACCAAGCGCTTCCTTCCCCGGTTATTCCAAGGGAAAGATTTATTTTTTCCGCGTTTGCAGGAATTTCGATGATCTTGTCAAAAGATGTCCATTCAAGCTCGTTCACTGAATCAGCATAGAAGGCGCTGCCCCATTCCAGGAGTTTCCATGATGAGTCGAAAGAACCTATCCCGACGGAACACTTGGTGAGACCTTTGAACATGACCCAGCCCTGGACCCTGAGTTTCTTCCCTGCGACGTTCTTCAGTTCCTGGCTGACGCTGCCATTGACAGGCCCTCCGTCAGACTCCACCCTTATGGAAGAAGGAGGAGTCTTGAACACTTTCAGGTCCGTGGCGACTTTTAATTTGCCCTGGTCTGTCCAGATCCCGTTCCATACCGATGTCTTGTCGGCGCTTTCCGCAGCCGGGCCTTTCGTTGTCCCTTTCAAACTGGAACATCCTGCCGACAGGATTGCTAGCAAGCCTACTGCACCGGCGATCAAAACATTCAATGTCTTCATTTCCCGAGCCTCTTATGTTTAAATTAATCTTTTCGTTGAAAACCTTCCTGTCACATCGTCGCCTAACGACCATCTTGTCATGCAGTTTTCCTGTGATGTTTTATGATTCCAATTATTGAGCGGAGGGCTTCGTTGACTGAATCATGGTCGGAGAAGAATTTTGCAACATCAGGATCGAGGACAATGACGTTTGTCCCTTCAGAATATCTTTTCGCATATTTTCCGCGGATAGCGTTGCTGAAATCATATTCTTTGAGCATTTCATTGTCTTTTCGTGTTTTTTTCATATTGACTCCTTTCTCTTTTCGTGGCTTTTCGAGCGCTTATAATTCTAATTCTGTCTCCTCTTTCGGTATGGACAACTACAATTATGCGATTTTTGAATGAATTTCCTATCAGTATGAATCTGTCTTCTTTTTCAGAATGAAGAGGATCGTAAACGGTCAAGGACAATACATCACCAAAAGCGCTTGAAGCTTCATCAAAGGAAATTTCATGGTTTTTAATATTTTGCTTTGCCTTTGCCTGATCCCATTCAAATATAAGCATCAGTTTTCCTTTTTTACCAATATAACTCTAGAATGGAACTTTGACAATTTTTGTGAGGATTTGATACAGGACGCCAAGCATCGGCGGTGCCGTTCTCCGGTATCCGCCGTATGCGTTTATCCGACAGACTTCATGTTCCTCTCAAGGAACTCCTGGACATCGACAACCTGCCCTGTATGTGCGGACTCGATGGCTGCAAACAGCATGGCGCAGCATTGGATATTGTCGTCAAGATTATTCGGCGGCTGCGGGCCTCCGTCCAGCCAGTTCACGAACAGTTCGGCCAGCCATGCGTTCATCCAGACCGGCTGCTGGAGCAGCGGCAGATCCTGGGACAGCGGTTTATCCCACGCCACGCCCCGCATCACCCGCAGGCAGCGCCGGTCGAGTTCCAGTGTTCCGTCTTCACACTCGGCCCGGAAGTATTCGTTTGTCCAGCCGTTCATCGTCGAGGAGTTGGCCTTGGCGCCTTCATATACGCATTTCACGCCATTCTCCATCTCGATGGTCACAATGCCCGTGGAGTCACCAGCATATTCCCCCCATGGCGGATTCCAGGTCAGAGCATAGACCGTTTTCGCATTGGATCCAGAAAGTGCGCGCAGAATGTCGAAATGATGCACCGCCCCTTCAACCAGCAGCGGGTCGGGGATTTCATGGCGGAACTTCCCCCAGCTTGCGAACTTGCGGCAATTGTGGGTAAAGCGGCCAACGATATAGTTCAACCGTCCGTACTTGCCTCCTCTGATTTCCGCTTCAAGGGTCTGCTTGTCCTGGTCGAACCGGTGGCTCATGGTGACCGCCATCTTAAGTCCTGCCTTCTTCACCTTTGAGTAAATGCGGCAGCAGGCTTCCATCGTGTCGGCGATCGGTTTCTCAGATAGAATATGGCAGCCATGAGCCACGGCAAGATCAACCATCTTCTCATGGAAGGCAGGCGGAACCACTATGGTGATGAAATCAGGTTTGCGCTCGGCAATGGCCTTTTCAGCATTGGAGTAGATCTGATCATCGGCAAGTCCCAGCTGTGTCTTGGCCTTGGCCAGCATTTCCGGATTGATGTCAACGGCGGCAACCGGCACAGCCAAACCCAGTTCCTTGAGGCGCGGCAGGACCGCCGTACACCAGTGCTGTCCAAAACCGCCGACACCGATATGTATGTACTTGAGAGGTTTGTTCATTTTGGGAAATCCTCCGGCAGGGGCAAGGCTGGAACCGGGTGTCCCTTGGCCTTGTCCGCGCTGTAATGCAGGTGTCCGATGCGGCCGCCAGCAGCCGTGGCGTCCTCGAGCCAGAACGCCTCAATATCTTCGTAGACCTCGAGCACGTCATGTTCATCGCCCGCCTTTGTGCAGACAATGTCGCCGGGCTTCACATATGAGGTCTTCCCTTCCGTCATGACCTTGGCTTTGCCCCGGAATACCAGCCAGTACTCGTGGCAGTCGTGGTAGTGGCAGTCGAAGCGGCTGCCCGCAAATGGGACCCGGAAAATACCAGCACTGGTCACTTTGCTCCATTCCGGGCGATTCCCTTCCCCCATCGCTTTCTCGTTAGTTCTGATAACAGGCATATATATTCCCTCCTTTTTTGTCGAAAGTTTAAGCTTACCTAATCACGAGTCTGGGCTCGTGATTAGGTGAAGTGAATTTTTGGGTGATGTCTAGAGGCTTTTTGAGCTTCTCATCAACTGGTACAGTGATAATCACTAAGCCTGAAGCAATGATTGACTCTTCTCGCAGACCCGGATGGACGATATGAAGGGTATTCATGTAACACGAGTTTTGTCCCATGAAAGAGACGCCTAATATCAACAGATCTGAGTCAGTTCCTGCCAACCATACATCACACTCTATTTTTTGATCTATAGCAGTTATCTCATCATCATCTTTATACCCTTGCCATACGATTGCTCTAGGTGCATTGAATATAAAGCTAAGTGATTTCTCTGGAATCATATCATAGGAATCAGAATGGTTTTTCCGATAAATCGCAAAAGAAGACTCGTAGATGATCTTTTGGTCAAGGCGTACTTCCAGTTTCATGTTGGGTATAGGGCGCATGAAATAAATCCCTAAAATAATAACGGTGATTATTATGATTAGGACGACAATACTTCCGGAGATCACGTATCGGATTCCTTTGTTCTTAAGAAGAGAGGCGAGAAATGATGTTTGATTCATTTTATGAGTACAACCGTAATTAAATGAAATTCCTCATTCTTTATGAAAAACCCAACATTACCATATCATGCAAAAAAAAGGGGGTCAAGATAATTCACCGGTAAACCCCAACTCGGTTGGGGAAACTAGCAAAGTTAGACTTTTGCGGAAATAGTGGATTAGCTGTTTTGCCTATTGCGGGCGAAATTCCAGGCATCGAGGATATAAGACAAGCTAAAGCTTGGACTCCAACATTTGCTCGATTTTATACGGTAAAATTGGAAATAGCCGTTGGAGTACAAACTTCAGTTTGGGTGTTCGGAATTTGAAAATTGGAACTTGTTTGAATTTTGGAAATTGTCCTCCGAAGGAGCCTGTCGGACTTAGTGATGAGTTCAAATATAGGTTATTTTGCTCGTAGTAGTCCTCCTGTGGAGGATTTGCGCGTTCTTTGGCTTTTTCAGATTTCATTAAGAACGCTCGAACACGAGTTATCCGCCTTCGTCAAATCAATATGGGGGGTGGACAGGCCGAAGCCGGCTTATTAAAAATCTTCCATCCGTCGCGGCGGACCGCTTGTCAAATTTTAGAGGTTCCCTTTGGTTATGAAATTAATAATTCCAGTTCAAGTTCCTCTGATTTAGTCGATGAATTAACAAGCTTGACTGACAACTTATTATTTGAGAAACTAAAAGTTCTGTAATGCATGGACACAAATTGGAGCCTTTTTATAAGTTTATACTTCTCAAGAACCTTTTGATAAATATATGCCTCAGTTGATACCACCCCAGAGGTTCGCTGCAAGTCAACAATATAAATTTCCTTTTCTTTGTCTTTTAATATTTTGAGTTCTCCCCCGAAGCCAGAACTTTTCTCAGCAAATTCCTTGAGGTCTTCAATCTTCTCGAATTCATTAAAGCTAACTACTTTCTGATCCCCTTTCTTTGCCTTGAGAGCGGAAAGTGCATCCTTGTTGGAAAGTCCGGGGTGTTCAAGCAGGAAGATATGGCAGTCCCCATACTTGTCAACAATGGAGACGAATACCTCTCCGTATTCCTCCTTGCAATTCCCTATGCTTCCAGAGGTCAGGGCTTGGACGGATTGCAGGGATATCCGCCGTTGATTTGACAAATCCGTCCTGCATCCACTGGTCAGAAGGAGTGTAGCGGATAGAAGCATTCCTGTGGCAATTGATGCCAGCTTCTTTCGATTCATGTCCCGTTCCTATTTGTTTTTTGCATGCCTATGATTAGATGGAATTCCTGTCTTGCCGGAAAGTACTTTGGTAAGTTGCGAAAATCAAGCAATAACTAGCTGTGGAATAGACGCTCTGATCCATTTTAGTCCTGAAATTTTCTCTTTGTGACTTAGCGTCTCTGTGCGAGATGACGTTTGCTTGAATGTATGTCTTTCCGGATTACCTTTTCTGCTTCATTAAATCAAATCTTTTAGGAGATATGGTTATGGGCGCATATACGGACAAGCTGCCGAAGACAGTCGAGTACCGGCCTTCGGGCATGGCGATGTGGGACACCTGGGGCGTTGAACACGGCGGCGAACTTCACCTGCTGCATCTGCAGACACTTGCACATGAGTCGAACCGGCCGAAGGCGGACCAGGACTGGCTGGGTCATTGTACTAGCCGGGATCTGATCCACTGGCGCGAGGAAGAACTTGCCATGGGACCGAACAAGCCGGGGACAGACGACGACCTGCAGAACTGGACCGGATGTGTACTGGAACATGACGGCCTCTTCTACCTCTATTACACGATGCGTTCCGAGGCGAACAAGTCGAACATGCAGAAGATCGGACTGGCTACGAGCAAGGATTTCAAGACTTGGACACGCCATCCTGGCAATCCGGTCATCGAGCCGGACCCGTGCTGGTATGTCGGATTCAAGGCACCTCTTAATCCGCCTGTATGGGCAAACGGTCCCGGAAACAATATTCCAGGAGTGGTGGACTGCCGTGATCTGATCGTCGTGCGCAATCCGGACGGACGCGGCTGGATCGGGTTCTATGCGACCCGCGTGCCGGCGGCCGAAGGACCGCAGCAGGCCGTGATCGCAGCGGTACGATCCGATGATCTGGTGAAGTGGACGCATCTGCCACCAGCGTTCGCGCCGGGGAAGTACAACTGCATCGAGGTGCCGGACGTATATGAGATTAACGGGCGCTGGTACATGACCTGTCTCACGGGCTTCCACTACGGAAACCGTGGCGGATTCAGCGACCGCTATGCAACTCGCGCCACGATCTATGCCGTGGCCGACCGGCCTGAAGGGCCATACCGCGAGATCGAAGGCGACAACATCCTCATCTGTGGAGACAGTTCCTGCGGATACTCGTGCCGCAGTTTCATGTTCCAGGGAAGCCGGAGAGTGATCTACACGCAGTCGGCGGCGCACTGGACCGCCACCTTGTCACCGCCGATGAAAGTTACGACCGTGGATGGAGGAAAGCTTCGCCTCGCATATGATCCGGCCGTCCAGGGATGGCGCTGCGGTGATCTGATTTCAAAAGATAAGCCGAGATCTATTTCCGGACTGCCGTGCAACCACGGCCAGTGGAACGTGACCTCTGGAAGCTGGGATCTGAAGAACGGGAGATACATTGGCAAGTCATCGAGCAGCTACCAGGTGGCGTCACCTGGTGCAGGCGCCTCTTCAGTTGAAATTGAAGCGAAGATCGCAATTGATGAAGGATCGGCTGGCGGACTCGTGCTACGTGCGGACCACAAGTCCGGCCAGGTGAGCCGCGATCTTGCCGTGATACTTGATGCCGACGAAGGATGCATTATCGTTGCGCGTCTGCCGGAATTCGATGAGTGCTACCGCCGCCAGTTCGATGTGAAACGCGGACATGCATACCAGCTGCGGATCTGCCAGAGGCGCCAGCGGATGGAAGTCTTTGTCGACGACATTCTCATGATGCAGTTGTTGTTAAAGGAAGTTGAACGGCCCGATCCAGGACTTGGCATCGTAGTGGATCGTGCCCGGGTGTCGATAGAGTCCCTGTCGGCATGGAAACTCGAGGAATAGAGAGGGACAAGAGGCTGATAACGATTGAGATATCTAAAAAAATAAAGATAAAGTTTAGATGGCTACAATATCTAAAAAGTGGACTGCAATAATACTAATTCTGATCGCAGTATCCTATGCGATCTTCTTTGCCTTTGAAAAATTAACTTCGGGAAATATGATTTTGATCGCAGCAGCAATTCTATTTATGGTATTTGTCCGTAGTTTTCATCCAGCATGCCCGTATGGTATTATCTACAAAGGCGACAGAAGAAAGGACGACACGATTTTGGAAGGAATTATTCTATCGTCATGGGGTGTAGATGCAATGGCGACCGTATGTGTTATTGTATGGATGGCTTATAAGTTTAACTGGATCTGAAGATATTGAAGACGGTACCATGCCAATGCCGTTAATCTCATATACGTCCGGCACCTCGATGCAGTTGTACTTCCCCGGCGCGAACGCTGGTGGCAGA
>JANYBI010000249.1 GCA_025360875.1 Lentisphaerota bacterium | reverse complement strand
CTTCTTCTCCCGTAACTCCGTAGACCCTGTTTATCTGGACAGTAAGAACGAAAAGCTTATTGTTCTTCAACGCTTTTCTCCAGGCTTTGACAGTGGAGATGAATCTTTCCACGTAGGTGACAGACTCCTTGGGACCGGTATCGCTGCACCCCTGATACCAGAGGACGCCTTTCACGCTTCCACCCGCTGATTTCACAACATGAACCATCATGTCGTAAAGGGAATGTTCGCCAGGTTCCGTAGGATTCCAGGATACAAGAGGCGAACCGCCAAGCGATGTCTGAACCAGGCCGACAGGAATACCGGTTTCATTTTTAATGAGCCTGGCCCAGTGCAGCCAGGGGGAATGACCGCTGTTCGCAACTTCCCTGTTCGCCAGATGCACAGTATCGGTCGACTCGTTGAGGGGCTGCGTCGCCATCGCCCATTTCATGGCATTATTGAAGACATGGATTCCCATTTCCGGAGGGTCGTAGCTCGCGCCACGTCCATAACCGGCGGAATTGCTCTGCCCCGCAATAATCCACAGGTCCCCTACCCCGATGAAATGCCGCATGTCACCGCGCTTGCTCCATTCCTGGGCCTTATTCGCCTTTTCAACGAGATGCGTTTCAAGCCGGTAAAGACCGCCAGCGGGAACATTCTTCAGTATTCCGCTCCACGTCCCATCGGTATTTGTCTTCATCTTTGTCCAGTCAAGCGTCGAGGCGAGAGGCGTTCCGGTTTCCTCCCTGACTATTCTCGCCTCTACAAATTCGGTTTCATTGTCCGAGCCCCACTTCCCTGAGATCTTAATATCGGCAACACCTTTTTCGTCCCTCTGGAAAATCTGCCAGTCGGCAACTCCCGAACCAATCACAACTCCGCAAACCTTGTCTTTCATTTGAAAACCTCTATGATCTTTTATTTTAATTTATAGGGGCAAATTTATCAAGGCATATAAGAAAAAGTGAAAACCCTGTTTGGCAGATATGGCCCTTCAAGAGTTTTTAATGATCTTTTCCAGCTTGGGTACAAGAGAGGGGATATCTTGGCAGATTATCGTCCACATTATCTCAAAGTCAATACTGTCAATTTCGCGGGCGGAATCGAGCATGTGCCGAACTCTCACCAGATCCTTCTCAGGCAGCATAGACCACCTCTGATTCCATGAGAACCTTGTCCCTGAAATACTTACTAAGGAAACCGGGCGTATTCAAATCGACTTTTCTGCCAATCAGTTCTGTCAATTCATTTTCCATTGAGAAAAACTTGAGCCCGACTGAAACTCCTTCCTCAAATTCAACTATCACATCCAGGTCACTCTTTGGGCTGAAATCATTTCCCAGCGCTGAACCAAATACGGACATTCTCTTAATCCTGTGTTTGTGACAGAACTCTGAAATCTTTTCCTTCGGCAATTTTATATCCGCATTCATTGTGGTCCCTCAACAAGTCACCAATTTTCAGTCCTTCTCAGTGTCAATCATATCCGCCTCTTGCGGACTGCAACACGTCTCTTTCCAATGAACCCAAAATCATATTACAGATTAATCCTTCATTGGAATCTCCAAGTACTTAAGCTAGCTCTTTTTATTACAAATTCAAAGGCATTGGCGCCATGCTGAAATAAATTCCCCGATATCCTTATCCGTATGCGCGGATGATACGAAATCCACTTCGAACTGGGAAGGCGACAGATAAATTCCTTTCTCCAGCATCATCCTGAAGAACTTTGCGAACTTCGCAGTATCACAGGCCTTTATCTCATCGAGGTTTCTCAATGGCTTCTTGTCAGTGAAAAAAATCGTGAACATACCGCCGCAACAGACAGCATGGGCCTTTATTCCAGCATCCTTTGCCGTTAAATTCACAGCGTTCACGATTTTTTCTGCGAACTTCGCAAGCCTCGGGTATGGATTTTCCTTTCTGAGAATCTTAAGAGTCGTAATTCCGACCGCAAGCGCAACCGGATTCCCGCTGAGAGTTCCTGCCTGATAGACCGGTCCCAGTGGTGCTAGTTTCCTCATTATGTCAGCTTTTCCGCCGACTGCTCCTATGGGCATGCCTCCGCCGACGATCTTCCCTAGCGTGGTAAGATCTGGAGTAATACCGCAGATTTTTCCATATGTGGTCGGACCAAGCCTGAATCCTGTTATCACCTCGTCAAAAATTAAAAGCGAACCGCTCTTCTTCGTCAATGCCCTCAATGTTTCGAGAAAACCCGGTTCAGGTTTCACCAGCCCCATGTTTCCTGCAACCGGCTCGACAATTACCGCGGCTATGTCCTTGCCGTGCTTCTTGAAGATTTCCCTGACTGCTCCCACATCATTATAATAAGCGACAAGTATGTCGGCTACGGCTGAAGGCGCAACTCCTGCCGAACTGGATATTCCACCGGTGAGAAGTCCGCTTCCCGCGGAAACAAGCAGACAGTCGGTATGCCCATGGTAGCATCCGTCAAATTTCAAAATCTTATTTCTTCCAGTATAACCCCTGGCTAGACGGAGAGCTGTCATGACAGCCTCAGTTCCGGAATTCACCATGCGCACCATTTCAATGTATGGGACCATGTCATTCAAAAGCTCCGCCATCTCCACTTCATAAGGATTGCATGTGCCGAAACTCATCCCGTCCGCCGCAGATTTTTTGACAGCGTCCACAACCTCTTTTCTGGCATGTCCGAGGATCAGCGGTCCCCATGAACCGCAGAAGTCCAAGTATTTTTTGCCGTCGGCATCAAAGAGATAGGCGCCCGAACCTTTTTTCATGTAGACCGGATTTCCGCCAACAGACTTGAACGCCCTAACCGGGCTGTTCACTCCACCGGGAATAAGTTTCTGTGCTCGCTGGAATAAACGATTGCTGATTTTTGTCATACAGGACCTTCTTTTGATGTTTTTCTAGATGAAGGAAATTTGATTTATCCTGAATGTAAAGTAATCCGGAACCGGGAAAGAATCAATGATTTGGCAATGGGTTCAGGCCAAAATCCTATTTAGGAGGCAAAGCCGTATTTACTTCAGATGTTTCAGCA
>JANYBI010000237.1 GCA_025360875.1 Lentisphaerota bacterium | reverse complement strand
GGCTGAAAGATAGGCGGGAGCGGTTGGAAATCAAGGCTTGCGAGACTGATTCGGGCCATTTTCCGGTTCAGGAGGCGTAAGAAGTGGAAAAAGGCATACTCATTGAGTTCTGGAAAAAATATGAGGAAAATATCACCAAGGAGTTAATTGAAGCCAGACTTTGTGATATAATTAGATTAGGTGTATGGCCATATTACCCAAATAATATGAAAAAGGCTTTCGATGAACAATAAAATCAAAATTGCAGCATTGTCTTCAATTGCATTATTGTTCATGAGCTTGCAGGGAGCGCTTAATGCCCAGTCTGTTGCGCTGACCATACAGAACAGGGAGGCTACGGCCATGACAAATGAGCCGATCACCTCCGGAATACCGTTCGCCATAGGCGTGCTGACTGATGCCGGAATCGCAAATGCCAGGCTTCTCGTGGATGGCACTGAGACTCCTGCCCAGTTCGATGCGGTCGCACACTGGTCGGACAGCAGCGTGCGCTGGCTCCATGCGCATTTCCAGGCGGACCTGCCAGGGTCCGCTTCGGTACCGGCCACATTGGAGCTTGGAAGTTCCCCTGCCGCATTCACGGGCGTAACGGTCGCAGACTCCAATCCCGGGACGCTTGAAGGTACGATCACGGTAAACACGGGCTCAGCGTCAGCGACTTACATTCTCAACAAGAATGAGCTTCTCCTTGCAGGCAGGAACATCTATGTGGGCTCCGGAAATTTCAGGGCGGTTCCGGTAATCGTCGCGCAGTCGTTCCCGGAAGAACCCATAGCCCTCAGCGGCTGGAGCATCGAGAACGACGGTCCGATGAAGGCAGTTGTCAAAGTCGAGGGCAAATGGCTTTCCGACAAAAGGATCCCGAAAAACATAAAGAAGGAACAGGCAATATCATTTGTCGCGAGGCTTTTCTTTTATCGCAACCACAACGACTTCCGCGTTCAGCTGACATTCAGGAACAACAACTCCTTCGGTTTTGATCCAAGCAGGGGAAGAGGCACAAGGGCAGTGACCATAAGGTCGTTGTCGTGGAACAAGAAGGTCAGAGGCCAGACGCAGGTCCAGCTGCTGCCCGAAAGCAGGAGCTATGTCTTCAACAGCGGAGTGGAGAAGACTGTTGACCTCCATTTCGCCGACAACAGCACGGCACCCACGGTAATTGACAGCCGCTATAACTTCGGCGGAAACCTTGCGCCAGGTTATTCCGCCCAAAGGCCCATCGCCCTTTGCACACCCGCATATTACGCCTCTACGAAAGCCTGGGGAATTATCACGCCTCCCAAAAGTTCCCTTTCTGACGGTGCCGACATTGCCGACTTCAACCTCTACGAGAAGGTGCAGCGTGCAAAGGTCATCATGTCTGACGTTGAAAGCCCTCCCGGCCAGATAGGCAGAACACTATGGGGACAACTCAGCTACGTCGGAAAAATCAGCAGAAAGGCGGTTGACGACATCAATAGCTGGAGCGAATACGGCGTGCTCCGCTGGGCAGGAAACGGGGAAGGCACCATTTCCGCAAACCACTACGACTGGATCTATGGGATGTACCTCCAGATGATGAGGACGGGAAGGCTCGAATTCGCGGATGCGGCGCGCGTCTTCGCAAAGAGCGAGATTGACTTCGACATATACCACACAACACTTGACGGCAATGCCTACAACCATCAGAAGAACTGGGAGGCGCGCCCGATACACAACAGTCCGAACAACGACTTCGGCCCCGGCCGCCCCACGCACACTTGGAGCCAGGGATACGCCCTCGAATGGCTCATCAGCGGGAACTACCGCGGCAGGGACGCCTTCAACGAGATACTCGACGGCATAAGGCTTTATCTCTACGAATCCTTCAATGTGAACGGTTACGTGGACACCACCGAGATCAGGACAAACGGATGGCTAACCGAGAACCTAGTCAACGCATACCGCATCGATCCGACAATGCACCTTGCCAATCCCTCCGCCGCAATTCCGTACGACAAGACAATCCCTGACGCGATCAAGAACGTAATGCAAAACGTCTTCGACAAGGAAACCGCCGCCGGAAACAATGGCTACGTCTATGTCGATCCGGTCGGCCGTGCCGGACTGATAGCTCCGCTGCAGCACTGCTATTTCATCCTTCCATCCATCAAGGCATATGATGAGGTGATGCGCAGCGCCGATCCCGTATATGCAGCGAACCTGCAGTCGCTCAACCGCCGCATCACCGACTGGCTTATAAGCGTGACTTTCGGAGGGGACACGAACGTGTCCGGACTCTACCGGCCCTTGCAGATCGCATTCGAGATGAACGTCCCGCAGGCCCCTCCGGCTCCAGCAATCCCATATACATACGGGACAATCCCCTACCTCCTGATGTCCAGCGATGCCGCGGCATTCATGTATGCCGAAACCGGAGTCGCATCATACAGGACTTATGCGCGTAACGGATTCAGGGACTGCGTCCGATATTTCGGAGTCACTGCCGGAGACGACAATCCGGACACTACAAGATACATTAATCCTGCGCTGAGGACACCTACCGCCTACAACTCGGCTGTCTTCGGGGCTCCGGACTGGCTTGGCACAGAATCAAAGATCAACGGATGGACAAACCGTTTCGGCCAGTACTACATGAACATTGAAAACTGAATTTCCGACAGTTGACAGGAACTTCGATTTCATAGTAGCCGCATGATAATCCGGAACTGGCCAAGAAGTTACTGGCGGAGCCCCCCCTGTTCTGGACCTATCCGTGAGGGCAGGCCTCTTACTTCCACCCGTTCGCGAAGAACCTCAGGATCAAGTCCACGGCCAACCCCGCCGACCACGTATATTGCGGATTGCCCAGGGCCTCGCCCGTATGCGGATGGTACCATTCCCAGAATCGCGGCGAACGGATGCGATGCCCGCCCCGATAGCGCGGGCCGACGAGTTCGATGGTTTTCCTGGCCAATCTCGCCGCCTGGCGATGATATCCCTGGCGCTGGAGCCCCACGATGACCAGCCAATTCTGGTTCACCCATGTCGGTCCGCGGAACATATCCACCGGATTGAACGTCGGGCAGTCCAGCGAGACACTTGGCAGAGGATACTTGCACCAGAACACCTTCGGGTCGAACACCTGGGCGACGATCCGTTCGGCGCGTTCGGGCCGGACCAGCGGCGAGAGCAGAGGCATGAGCCCGTAAGGGGTTTTGACGCGGATCTTCTCGTGCGTGCGGCCATCGATATCGTAGTAGAAACCGTCGCGCTCGTCCCACATGTGTTTTTCGACAAGTTCCATCGTGTGCCGCGCGATCTGGTCGTGCTGGGCCGCCGCCCTGGTGTGCCCCAGGCGATTGGCCATCTCACCAAGAACCTGCCACAGCAGCGACATCCAGACGTTCATGTCAACCGACTCGGTGGGGCGGATGGCGTCGATGACCTTGGCCGGGTCGAGCTTCTGCGAATCCCATCGTTGGCTCTGATCGGCCGGACCATCAAAGCAGTGGTGATATTCGGCCAGTCCGTCCTGGTCGGTGTCGCGCCGGGGACTGAGGTGCCAGCGGGCCAGACCAAGCAGGGCCTCGTACATCGGGCAAAGGTTCTTGGGCCAGCCTGGCCGCTCCTTCAGCAATTGCAGCATCAGGCCGATTACGGGCGGTTGCATGCTCATCGCCGGCTGGTCGGTGATGAGCATGCGGACACAGCCGGGAATAGACCCGTCTGGCTTCTGGCAGGGCCAGAAGTTTTCGAAGCATGCGTAGGCGGTCCAAGGGTCTTTCAAATGGCTGTAGACTACGGCGTTGAAAGGCTCATCGTACCACCATTGCGCGCCGTAGCTCAGGCGGCTGGGGCTGGTAAAAGGCCTCCGCAACTGCCCTGCGCCGATGTCGCATCGGTTGGACCAGAGGCTCTGCCAGCCGAAGTAGTAGGTGTCGCGGAGCACGGGATTATCAGTGGTCAATCGTGGTACTTGCCGCTCCAGAAAATCCGTCCACCGTTTCTCTTCATTTCGCTTGGCCATCGCAAAGGAAAGCGGTCTGGTCTTGGGCCGACGCAAGCGCCGGACCTGGAACCGCACCTCGACGCTCCAGCGGAAGGCCACGGCTAGCCACAGCTTGCCGGTGTTCTTCCATGCCCAGTTGCAGTGGGCATCGTTGAGCTTGACGTCATCAAAGCCGGCGAACTTGCGCTTGAGCGGACCGGGATCATCGGATAGACACATCCAGACCGGACAGGGAGAAAAGGAGAGCTCGATTTCGAATTGCTTGCCCCACGCGAAACTCAGATGGTCTGAGTGACGCTCCAACTGGACACCGAGTGAGGGCGTCGAGTGGAGTTCCAGGAGCAGGAACGCCGGCTGGCGCTTGATCAGCCGTACCCGCCCAAACCACACATCGCGCGCCACTGTCCTTTCGACGTGGATCTGCGCCCCGCGTCCGGAGTAGCTCCATGGAAGCCACTGGTGCTCCGTGAGAGCATGCTCGATCACCTGTCCATCTGCGCCGGCGGTGTAAACAAGTCCTTGGACGACGCTGAGCACGTCGCTGCCGATCATCTCCGGAAATCCCACCGTTCCCAGCGGCGACTGCGGCGCGCTGTGGTGGCTCCACGCGCCCGGTGCCGGATCGTGGCTTACCACGCAATCGTGAATCATCGCGTTCTGATCGTCGCACCGGAGTATCTCTTGCAGTTTCTTACGCATGGCTACCTCGGGCCTCCTTATTGCCTGGGCAATTCGCCGACCGCCCATTGCGGTGATATTCGCTGATAGGAATTTTGATTTTTTACCGCATGTAAGATAATCCGGAACGCTCGAAGAATCAATGAACCAATCTCTTAAGTGCTAACGGCACCGTCTAAGCGGAGTTTTCTTTATACTTTCGCTGGAACTTTGCGCTGACGATTCCGAAGCGAATCAAGTTTCGGAAACAGGAATCCAACGTGCTTCACGTACTCGCGATACTCCGCACTCGAATCACAGAGCCGGACCTCTTCGAGTCGTGCCCGCCAGATGAATAGCAATAGGTGAATCGTGACGATGAGGAGTATCGCGGCGGAGAAATTCACGAGAACGAGACCAGTCCAGATGCAAACGTAACCGAGGTAGATCGGATGGCGTACGTATTGATAAGGGCCGCAGAGAACGATGCTTCTCACAGAGACGAAAATTCCGAAAGACCGCCCGAGCGACATGACGCCCCAGATGGAAATGACCGGGCCGATGATTCCGAAAATCAGCCCGAATACGGCGCATGGCATCTGCGCGGAGGCGGAAAAAAGATTATGCCTCAGCGGCACCGGAAACGCGTGTAGAAAATTATATGCGAGAAAAAAGAAACTCGCTGCAAGTGGCACGAGAATTTCCTTAAGGTTTCGCGGCTCGGTGGAAGGTCTGCGGCTCGTTGCCAGCATCAGTCCGATGAAAAATTGCATGGTTAGCAGGATCGAATGTTTGATGGCGACAACTACCTGCGGACTGCCGATCTCAGGATGTACGGACCAGTTTCGGCTGAGAAGTTCCAGGGCGGTCCACTCACGCCACGCGAAGTAGAGATAAACCACGGATAAAACGTACCGCTCGAAATAGGTTGTCATTGCCGCCGATTTCGAGGTGATAGGAATTTTCATTTTTCCTGAACTACCGCTGACTGATAGGATTTTTGATTTTTATGCTTGTTGGAAGATAAATAGAATCGGGGAATAAATCAAGTAACCCGGACACAATACGCATGCTTCCCATCTCAGTCCGCGCAGATGGATGAGGAAAAGCCGATATGAGCTTGTGCTCCTAAACATGTGCAAATTCCTATCTGGGAGACACAGTCGTATTCGCTTCAGATGACTGGCTTCGATACGTCCTTTCAAAGTAGCGGCAGCTGAATCTATTCGAACCCTGACGATGCGATTTTCCGTACCTACCTACTTCTTCGCCGTCTCTTTCTCGACGAATCCTCCGAGCGACGAATATTTCGCATAGAGTTCCGCGTATTTTTTGGAATTCGCCCTGTCCGGAACGTATTCCGCCTCGAACCCGCTGCCCATGGCATCCTGTGCGGCCTCGACATTCCTGTAGATCCCCGCAACAACCGCTGCGAACATCGCAGCTCCAAGCGCGCATGCCTGCTCGGACCTGGCAACCTTGATCTTCATGCCGAGAACATCAGTGACGGTCTGCATGATGAAAGGTGATTTCTTCGCAACTCCACCGAGTGCGATAACTCCCTTTATCTCGACGCCTTCGTCCTGGAAACGATCGACGATCTTCTTCGATCCGAATGCAGTAGCTTCGACGAGAGCACGGAAAATCCTCGGTGCATCACTGCCCATGTTCAGTCCGCCGATCGCACCTTTCAACGCCTGGTTGGCGTCGGGTGAGCGACGGCCATTCATCCAGTCGAGGGCGACAATCCCGGATTCGCCAATCGGAATTTTCATCGCAGTCTTTGAGAGTTCAGGAATGACTGCATGATGGACAGCTTCAATGATCTTCTTCCTTGCGCTTTCGGATTTTATTTCGGAGGCGAGTGCGTTCTTCAACGGCCACATGAGCACATTCCTGTACCAAGCGTAGATGTCGCCGAAGGCGGACTGTCCGGCTTCCATTCCAAGCATGCCTGGAACTATGGATCCATCAACCTGGCCGCAGATACCGCGGATCAGCTTTTTGCCAACTTTGTCCATCGGGGCAATGAGCATATCGCAGGTGGAAGTCCCCATGACCTTGCTCATGATGTATGGTTTGATCTGGCCGCCGACAGCGCCCATATGCGCGTCAAACGCCCCTACTCCGACAAAGACATTTTCACCAAGCCCGAGTTTCCTCGCCCATTCCTTGGAAAGAGTTCCGGCGGCGGAGTCCGAGGTGTATGTGTCCTTGTAGAGCCGACCGCGCAATCCCTTGAGAAGCGGATCAAGCTTTGTTAGGAATTCTTCAGAAGGCAGTCCGCCGAACGACTCATGCCACATCGCCTTGTGTCCGGAAGAGCATCTGCCGCGTTTGAGCGTGAGCGGATTCGTGTCGCCGGTGAGGACGGCCGGCAGCCAGTCGCAATGTTCGACCCATGAGAATGCGGCCTGCCGGACTTTCTTGTCGGCCCTGAGGGTGCGCAGAACTTTCGCCCAGAACCATTCGGAAGAATAAATGCCTCCGCAAAACTTGGTGAAATCCTCGAATTTTCCGCTGTGGGCGAGCGCATTGATCTCATCGGCTTCCTTGATGCCGGTATGATCTTTCCAGAGTATGAACATGGCATGCGGATTGTTCTTGAACTCATCCAGAAGAGCGAGCG
>JANYBI010000204.1 GCA_025360875.1 Lentisphaerota bacterium | reverse complement strand
CTTGGCAGAAGAAGGGAGGGGCTGGCAAGAGAGTATTCGGAAAACTACAGGAGGCTCTTGAATCTCGTTGAAGAAATGACTATCTTGAACATGGAGTTTCTAAAGGAAATTTAACACAGAGAACCTTTGACTGTGGAGATTGATACGTAGTTTACTGAATATTTACGAACGAAATACGAAGCCGACTGAACCACCGGCAAATGAGCAGTGAGCGATCCCTGCCGATTCGGACTACATCCGGATTACGAATCAACGAATAACAGTTCCGCTGAAACACGTAATCATGGAGGGTTATTATGCACGAACTTCCACTTGTCCTTGAATCAATGAAATCGAATCTGCCTGAGATAGTGTTCGGAGATGCCGCCGTCAGGAATCCGGTCTACACAGGAATAAAATCATTCTGTGAGAGCGCTGGAAATGAAAAGGTGCTGGACACCAGGATACTTAGAAAATACCTGTTGATGGCCGGCACGGTGAAAGCGCTCGAATACTTGGCTATAATAGAGGAGGCCGAGGACAGTGAGTTTTCCTAATCGGATACTGCACTACGGTCATATGCCTGCATGATCAGCTTTTCAAAGCACTCCTTGAAACCGGTTCCTATGCCCTTTGAGGCATCAGCCTTCATAAGCGACAGAGATTTCCGCTCGTATTCCAGCATCTTTTCAGGAGAGCCTACAGCATTCCTAATGCCCTCGTCTAAAAGGGCGAACCTCATCGCCGCCGCCTCGGGAGTGGCAAAGTGCCTGCCGCGCCGGATTTCATTCTTATGTACATGGAATCCGGCCCGTGCGAGGAGTTCCTGCTGCGGCGGCGGGATCTGCGGCGGCCTTCCAAGGCGGCCTTTCTCAAATGCTTTCCGGAAGATCCTCCTCAGAAGCGTTTTCTGTCTCTGAAGCAGATAGCCTTGGACTGCGACAAGGCTTTGTGAAACGGGGATATAGCGTCTCCTGCGCTTGCCATGCTTGTACTCAACTAAATATAGGCTGGCTGAAATTAATCCTGACTTTTTGTTTCTCTTGTTTATAATTTCAAACATCTTTCCCTCCAGGTAGCCGTGGCTGTTCCGGTATTTCTTCCCGCTTTGTTCTTTTTTGGTCTCTGGTGTTGTATTGCAAGTTCACCTGTTCAGCCTTGTTGACAAAAACATTGCCTGCTACAGCATTTTTCACGCGGTGATGGCTTTCGATTACTTGCAGAAGCATTTTATCGGCACACTTCTTGATCTCCAAGGCCGATTTGAACGGCGAATTAGGATTGGTAAAATTTTCGGAGATCGCCTGATCCCTTACCGAGGCCATCATCATTCCGGCCATCTGTGAAATTCCGATATAGCTCGCAACCTGGGAGGCCATGATTTCATCAATGACTTCCTGCCTGCGGGCGGGATCTTTGTACGCGTCCTTGAT
Organism: Lentisphaerota bacterium; assembly: GCA_025360875.1. Taxonomy (GTDB): domain Bacteria; phylum Verrucomicrobiota; class Lentisphaeria; order Victivallales; family GWF2-50-93; genus GWF2-50-93. Next base: position 623 of record JANYBI010000204.1, on the reverse strand, counting down.
CTGGCGCCCCCCATGGCTGTAGAAAAGATTCGGCAGCATCGTCATCTCACCGCCACTCTGGGTGAAATGAAGCCCGGTTCCATAGTTTTCGGTCTCCAGGAGATCCCTCCAGGAAGTCGTCTTTATTTTTTTGCTCAAGTCCACCCGGGTGCTGGTTTCGTCGGCGGATTTACTGGCAGCCAATGCGATTTCCGTTTTTTCAACTGTTGCAGGCAGTGAAATTCCAGCTTGGAGTCCGTCCAGACTGGGCTTAAGGTCACTGCGATCATACTCATTTTTTTGAAGCTCATTGAGCACACTAGTGTGTCTGAGTGTATCGGGATCATCTCCCTCCTCTTTCAGCATGCATTGCGTCTGTTTTTTTATCGATGTGTCCATGGCAGCTGCCGCCAGGACCTCAGCTTCGGCTTGGATCCGATCGTCCTCCGCACGGTTGCGGCGCCTTATCCCTTCGGCGGCTACTGGGGCATTGGTCTCTTCGCTGGTCCCATTGCCATAATCGAAATGGAAATAGACCTTGCCGTCACGCACGAATGTGCTTTCCGAGTATCTCATTCTCTTCCTCCCTTTGTTGGTTTATTCAATTCCGCCGGCCTGACGCCGGATCCCCACAGGGGTATTGG
>JANYBI010000177.1 GCA_025360875.1 Lentisphaerota bacterium | reverse complement strand
TGGGTTCGAATCCCACCCTCTCCGCCATTTTGCGAAAATCGCAAAATGGCGGGAATATCCAAATCCGAAGCACCAAAGATAACGATCCATCACCTGCTGTTTCCCGTCATTTTATCCTCGCCAACTGCCAATCGCGTCTTTTCAGATGACTGCTAACTGCGCCGAAATGCTGCGGATCAGTTTCAGCATGCTCGAGTCGAAGGGGACAGCGTCCTCGTTCGAGGCGAACAGATAGTCGTTCCGGTGTTTTACTTCTCCTCTGGCATCCATGAGACGGCATGTGACATGCACACGGGTTCCGGCGTGCAACCTCACTGGCGTGAGAGTACGCAAAAACACTGATTGGTAAGGCTGCGCATTTGCCAGTCCATTATAGATGTCTTTGACGCCGGTCGCCAGATTGAGCGTCGTCACCTCGTAATGTCCGGCAAACGGTTCCGGACCGTCGTGGGAGAGCCACAGTTCCGGCTTGACGCGGCGCAGGACGCAATGCGGATAACGCAGGGACAGGATGCTGGGCTTGAAGCTGTTGGTCACCATGAACCATCCGATCTTCGGTCGTCCGTACCAGTCGATCAGCGCATTGCCAGCAAGGCCAGGCCAAGGTTCGTTCACACCCCACCAGATGACACCGCAGGACTGTCCCATGCGGCGCCGGACCTCCTCCACGAAGAAGCGCCCGCCTTCTCCTTGCATCCATTGGTTCGCCAGCACCAGATCTTCAATGTCCTTTATAGGGCCGAACAGCTTTTCATTGGAAGGAAGATCCAGCCAGAGGTCGGGGAATTTGTCCCAGGCCGCATGGAATGCGTGGTGCAGGGTCCATACGGGATCTGAGACTGTCGGAACCGCCGGGCTGTCCTCTTCCATGACGTCGCGGATGGTCTGCAGGTTGGCAATCCCCGATACGGAAGCCTCGGAGAATAGACAGCCTTTGGTCTTCAGCCAGTAGTCATATAGGGATTCGCTGTCCCGGAAACGGTGGTCTCCGAGAGCAGGATTCCAATTCCAGATACCATGTACCTCGCCTTCCCCTTCCATGGCCGACGTGATCTGGAAAGGGCGCGAGGAATCCTCGCGTGCACAAAGTTCGGCGAGAAGCAGCAATGACGGCTCCTGATAGCGGTCCGCGCCGCCGCGCCATTCGCGGTTGTCATCTCCGAAGGAGTGGGATTTGCGCACCCAGTCGACACACTCCTGCATGCGTGGCGTGCCGGAATCGCAGTTGTCCCAGTAATGGTAATGTTCGTTGCCTCCGCACCAGATGACGACGCTGGGATGGGGCTTGAGCTGCTCCACCATGGATTTCGCCTCCTTCAGAAGGATACGGTAGAAACGCTCCGTCCGCGCCAGTTTCTGGCAGGCCAGCGGGAACTCCTGCATCACCATCAGCCCCAGCTCGTCGGCCAGCTCGTAGAAAGCGTCCTTCTCCTTGAGGCCGCCGCCCCAGACACGGATAAGGTTGACGCCCGCTGCCTTGAACTGCCTGAGGAATAGCGCATAACGTTCCTTCGTGATGTTGCCGGGACAGGCGTCAGGCGGCACCCAGTTGACTCCTTTGATGAAGACCGGCCGGTTGTTGATCAGAAGCTGCAACGGGATGTCCTCGAGTCCCTGCCCTTCGCACGGCACACGGTCTATTGCGCGCAGGCCGACCATCCGTTCATAGGGATGCGTCCCGCGTCCAGGGACGCGCAATTCGATGCGCAAGGTCACCAGCGAGACAGGTCCCATTCCGTTCGGGCACCACAGCTGCGGCGAAAGCACTTCGACAGGGACATTCAGCTTCCGTGCGTCCAGAAGCGGGATTACCCGCTTGACGCCTGCAAGCTCAATCACAGCTTCGCCTGCCTGCACAGTTTCGCTCAAACAAATTTCGACTGTCGCATCAGCCCTCTGCTGGTTGCGCAGGCGTGTCGCCACATTTACCGAAGTTATCCGCAGCCTGTCACGGACCACGACTTCGACGTCGTCCCAGAGTCCGCGCGGCTGTATGGCCGGCGTGAAATCCCAGCCACTTCCCATGCTGTAGCGGGCCTTCAAAGTCTCGGGGCAGCTCGGGTTGTCCTCGAAAGGCGGCAGAACCACTGCCAGCTCACAGGTGCCGGTCATGCCGGCAAGCGAAATTTCTACCGGGGAAAACATGCCTTCCCCATCCGCCACTGGGCGGCCGTCGAGGAAAATCCGGTATCCGTAGTCAATGCCCTTGAAGAGAATGATCGCCTCCTCGTCCGCTGCGACTGATGGAACTGCGACTGTCGTACGGAATATCCAATGCTTGCCGTTCATCCAGGCGACCTTGCTGATATTATCCCTTTGATATAGAATTTCCGGTAACAGTCCGAAAGGGGAGTTCTGGACAGAGCAGGGAACTTTGACATTGCGCCATTCGAGCCCTGATGGCATAACAAGCATTCCATCCGGACAGACATCCTTTTCCGAGTGGGAGAGATCCCACGAATTCAAGATTTCCATTTTCATCTCGTTCAACCTCTTATATGAACAATTAATCAATATTCAGAAAGCATACATGTTCCAAGTCAAAGTGGATTCCCCAATGGATTTTCAAGCGAGAAAACTAGTTTGATGACCGTATCTTTTTCGGCAAACTGCCCGTGCAGATGGGTGCAGGGATAGCAGCCGTTGCCTCCGCCGCCGCAACCCATCGGACCAATCACTGCGAAATATCCGGCACCATCCAGAGATCTCATTATGGAAGCCCCTGGAGAAGGTGGATTGTCTCCTCGCCAGGCGAATGAATTGGAGCCCTCCGGAATACGGGTAAGTGACGAGACTGCAACCAGTCTCCCATCCTTGATGTAATGCTGGCAGATGACTTCCTGGCTGCAGAAGAAAGGATTAAGCGCCTTGATACAAATTGACGCCAAATTTATAGGTCCTAAACCTTTCGGCGAAATTGCGCATGTTACGGTGTCGCCTTCAGCCGAAACGACAACATCTAACGATTTTGCTCCGTCCATATGGTGATATTCCAGGCGGCTGCCATCTGCGCTGGACAGCCAGTTGATCCGCCACTTTTCCGGACTTTTGCCCGGCCAGAAATTGGCACCGGGAAAACCGCCCCAGCTGGACTCGGGAATGTCAACCACCCAACATCCACCGGGAAACCATGGGACCTCGACCTTGAAGCTCGCATGGTCTGTGGGAATCAGACGCAGTTTTGTCTTGCCAAACAAATCCCCCCGGACTCGCAATACTTCTATCGGACGGGTCTTGCCGGGAACATATGGCACGATGCCTGAAGGCGAGGCAGGTGCAACATCAGATACGCAGCGGAAACCGGTGTTGTAGATCCTCATGCTGGGAGCCCAGGCCCAGCGGCTTGTGACCATGTGCGAAGATGGGCGCCGGTGGAGGATGCTGGATCCTGCGAGTACAAACTCAGTTTCATCATATACCAGACCATTCGGAGAGGCTGGAGCAAATATCCGTCGTGTCCATTCGAGAACGCCACCTTTCATGTCGTGGGCGCCATAGGGACTGACGAGTCCGGGACGTACACCGACAGGCTGGGCCGTGTCCAACGCCAGCACTCCGTCTGTAGGCACAACCGGCTGGAACTCCACACCCCACGGAAACAATCGGCCATCAGTTCCACGGGCGGCCTTCTCCCATTCGACCTCTGTTGCAAGCCGCTTGCCCGCCCATCTGGCATAGGCAACGGCATCGTAGGCGTTGACGCCAATCATCGGAAGAGCAAGGCGCTCATCATCATCAAGGTGCTCAATCTCGACATAGTCGGACCATCCCGCCTGCCAGCCATTGATCTCAATCTGGTATCCGGTCTCCACCATGAAACGTAGAAACTGGACGCGAGTTACCGGATATGCGTCGATCCAGAATTCCGGCACAATCAGCCGGAGTTCAGGGCTATGGAAATGAAGCAAATCGGGATGGATACCTTCAGCCGCGGCTATTCGCCGACGTTCTTGCGTTGACATGCCATATGCGAATGCTCCGCCAGGAATCCTGACCATCGAGCAGTCCAGCGCTTCAGCTATATCTTTAATCATATTTGTCAATTTTTAGAGGTTCCCTAAATATGTCCATCCAATCCATTAAAAGCAATTAAGCCAAGCCATCATCTGCGCGAAACGAGTTTCCTGTATTCCACTGGCGGGATGCCGAACACCTTCTTGAAGGATCTTGAGAACTGGTACTGGTCCTGATATCCGCACCTGTCGGCGGCATCCTTTATGATCACGCCAGGTTCCTGCAATATCTTCGCGGCATCATTCATCCTGAGCCGCAAGATGTACTGGTAGGGGGAAACCCTTTCGAAACGCTTGAAAAGCCGACACAGATATGTGACATCCACTCCGCACTCGGAAGCAATCTTCCTGATGTCGTCTGTCCTGGCATAGTTGGCGGAAATATGCTGCTTGATCCGCATGAAGGTCGGCGCGGCATTCCTTTTCTCAGACGGCTTGTACGGCATCATCTTCTCGTCAAGCACCAGGATGAGGCACTCGAGAAGGGCGTCGCATACCGGCTGCGTGTTCCTGCCGCCATGTTCACCACGCTCGATCAGATCCTCGAAGCGCCTTATGACCTGCTCCGAGTCGAATGTCCTCCTCACCGTACCTGGCGCCAGCGATATCCTTGACAACATCCTGCGCGCATTCCTGCCGGCGAAGTCTATGAAATATTTCACCATCGGACTGCTGCTGGAAGAACTTATCACATGATGGATTCCCGGTCCGTAGGAGAACACCGCTCCGGACGTCAACACATATTTCCTGCCTTCAAGTTCCACGGTCCCCTCGCCTGACGCGACAAACTCAATGCAGTAGAACGGAAAGTCTTTCCTGTCAACCATGTAGCCTTGCGCACACTTCTCCCTGCCTCCGGAAACTACTGCGAACTTCGCACCCGCCCCCGGGCTGGGGTTCAGACAGAATCTTTTTGCCAGCGACACCTGATGCCAGAAAATTTCCGATCCCCTCTTCATGTCTCTCCCAAAATATATTTTTTCGCGTTGCGAAAAAATATCAAAAGTCAATATTTGCCATCATTATGTCAATTTCAGCCATTCAATGCCGTTATTATAAGTCCTATAATTGATGTATGCAAGGAAGGATTATCAACATGGAAGACAGTTCAAATGGAATTATGACGGATATGCCGCCTGTGATATTCGGCACAAGCTGCCTTGGCAACCTGTACCAGGAGCTCCCGTATGCGACAAAGCTCAAAATAGTGTCAAACATAATCAGGGAGACCGGCGGGAAAGCCGTGCTTGACAGCGCCGGCAAGTATGGCGCAGGACTCGCCCTCGAGGTGATCGGACAATGCCTGAGGGACTTGAAAGTGCCAAGGGAGAACGTGGTCATCAGCAACAAGCTCGGTTGGTTCAGGGTGCCTTTGAAAACGGAGGAACCGACGTTCGAGCCGGGCGCCTGGAAAGGACTGAAAAACGACGCTGTCCAGAAGATCAGCTTTGACGGCATACTCGAATGCCATGAGCAGGGCTGCAAACTGCTCGGAGATGGTTACAGCATAGATTTAGTTTCAGTACACGATCCCGATGAGTATCTCGCGTCCTCCAAGGATCCTGCTGACAAGACAAAACGCTGGAATGATGTCGTCGGAGCCTATAAGGCACTTCACGGGCTGAAAAAGAAGGGTGCGGTAAAAGCGATAGGCGTAGGGTCCAAGGACTGGAAAGTCATCCGCGAGCTCAATTCCAAAGTCGAGCTTGACTGGGTCATGCTCGCTGTAAGTTTCACCATCATACAGCATCCGCCGGAACTTATTTCATTCATAGAGGAACTTAACCGCAAAAAGATCAGGATAATAAATTCCGCCGTCTTCCATGCCGGCTTCCTTACCGGAGGCAAGTTTTTCGACTATCGTGAACTGGACCCTTCTTCTCCCGGCGACGCCCCTCTTTTCCAATGGCGTCATAAGTTCAACGAGATATGCAGGAGACATTCCGTTTCGCCGTCAGCCGCATGCGTGAAGTTCGCAATGTCCGCTCCGGGCATTGTCAGTATCGCGCTCAACACCAGCAATCCGGATCGCGTCCGTGAGAATGCGCAGATGACAAAAGCTGAAATCCCTGCTAAATTCTGGGAAGAGATGAAATCGCAAGGTCTGATATCAAGGGATTATCCTTATCTATAACGGAAAGTTCTGAAGGCAACTTTATGAAAACCATAGATTCGCATCATCATTTCTGGAAATACAGCACCGAGGAGTACGGCTGGATAGACGATGAAATGAAAGTTCTGCGAAGAGATTTCCTGCCAAAGGATCTTGAAAAGGAAATCAAAGGCGCAGGAATTGGCGGGGTCGTCAGCGTTCAGGCCCGCCAGACGCTCGAAGAGACGGAATGGCTTCTCGGATTGGCGGAAAAACATGATTTCATCAAAGGCGTGGTCGGGTGGGCACCATTGATTTCCCCCGATATTAAAAAGTGCATTGCCGGCTTAATATCTTCCTCCTCCAAACTGAAATCCCTCCGGCATGTCGTGCAGGGCGAACCCGACGAGAATTTCATCCTGAGAAAGGATTTCAACGATGGCATACGATCTCTGGAGGAGTTCGGCCTGGCGTATGACATCCTCATATTCGAGAGGCATCTACCGCAGACGATAAAGTTCGTCGACATGCACCCGGAACAGATCTTCATTCTCGACCACATCGCAAAACCCGGGATAAAGGACAATCTCCTCGAGCCATGGAAGAAAAATATCATTTCGCTGGGAAAAAGAGAAAACGTCTTCTGCAAGGTATCCGGGATGGTGACGGAGGCTTATTATCTGAACTGGACAGAAAAACAGCTACAGCCATATTTCAATACTGTCCTGGAAGCGTTCGGACCGGAACGGCTGATGTTTGGAAGCGACTGGCCGGTCTGCACCGTCGCCTGCGAATATCGCAGATGGCTGGGCATCTTGCGCAAGTTAATTTCAAAGCTGTCCGTTTCTGAGCAGGATTTTATACTTGGAGGAAATGCCGACAGGGCATATAAATTGAATATCCAATAATCATTCTTTGTTATTTTTTCACGAAGGGAAAAAATTATGAAAGCGTTTTACATTACAGCTTCAGGAAGGACGGAAACAAGGGAAGTTCCAAAGCCGGAAACAGGCAACGAAGAAGTGCTGCTGAAAGTCCGTATGGTAGGCTACTGCGGTTCCGACCTCAACACGTACCGCGGGAAGAATCCCATGGTCTCGCTTCCACGCATTCCTGGACACGAAGTTTCGGCCACAATCGAAAAGGTTGGTCAAAATGTCCCCGCTAATTTCAAGACCGGGATGAACGTCACCTTATCCCCTTATACCAGCTGCGGGAAATGCCCCTCATGCAGGAATGGAAGGGCAAACGCCTGCCAGTTCAACCAGACAATGGGAGTGCAGCGTGACGGCGCCCTCACGGAATTCATATCAGTTCCATGGCAGAAACTCTATCCGTCAGAAAAACTCTCTCTCCGCGAACTTGCTCTCGTCGAGCCTCTCACCGTAGGTTTCCATGCATCCTCGAGAGCCCAGGTCTCCTCAGGGAATACCGTCGCGGTGTTCGGCTGTGGCGCCATCGGCATAGGCGCAATTTCAGGTTCCGCCTGGAGGAACGCGAAGGTGATTGCAATCGACATTGATGACGCAAAGCTGGACATCGCCAGGAATGCCGGCGCATCGTCCACAATAAACTCAATAAGGCAGAATCTTCACGAGGAGCTCCAAAAGCTTACAGACGGTGGACCGGACGTGATCATAGAGGCGATAGGATTGCCAGCCACGTTCAGGGCCGCAGTTGACGAAGTCGCCTTTTCCGGCCGTGTCGTCTACATAGGCTATGCCAAGGAACCGGTCTCCTATGAGACAAAGCTGTTCGTACAGAAGGAACTGGATGTGCGAGGTTCGCGGAACGCACTTCCGTCCGATTTCTCAGATGTGATAAAGATGCTCGGGCAAGGCACCTTTCCGACGGAAAGGATCATAACTCACACCTTGCCTTTTTCCAAAGCCGGGGAAGCCCTGGAGCTATGGGACAGGAATCCGTCTGCAGTGACAAAGATTCTAATTGATTTTGACAAATAGAAATTTATCAGGGAAGGATAGGTTCATATGCTGAAAGGAATATCGCCTCTGCTGAGTCCGGAACTTCTTGCCATCCTCTGCAGGATGGGACATGGAGACGAAATCGTTTTTGCCGATGCGCATTTTCCGGGACACAGCCTGTGCTCCAATACGATTCGCGCCGACGGGCTGAAGATAGCTGATCTGCTTGATGCCGTGCTTCCGCTGTTCGAACTGGACAGCTATGTCGATTCGCCGGTAGTGATGATGGAGGTGATGAAATGCGACACTCCCGATCCATCGGTCGAGGAATCGTACATGAAAGCTATCAGGAAACATTCGCCGAAAACTCCGCCGATAGCCAAAATTGACAAGTTTGTGTTCTACGACAGGACAAAATCCGCATTTGCGGTAGTGATGACAGGCGACACTGCGAAATACGCAAACGTGTTGCTGAAAAAGGGCGTTACGCCTCTTGCAGTTGAACCCTAATTAGGGTTGAAAACATTCTCGCAAAGAGACACAAAGTAGAATTTCCCATTCGACGTTATTCGACTGTGTCCGCCATAGCTTCCAGGCGACGGCGGATATTCGATTGTTCGTCATTCGTTATTCAGCCCCTCATCTCCGATTCGCCGTTTCGCCGTCACGCCGGTTCAGCTTCTTGCCTCCCCATCCGACAACTGACGACTGACGACCGACGACTTCTCAGTCCCCATCATGTCCAGCGGTGATTCCGGCCTGTTGCCCAGCGTCCGTATGACATGAGTGTAGATCATCGTCGTCTCCACGCTTTTGTGCCCCAGCAGCTCCTGTATCACCTTTATGTACGTCCCGGGCTTGTTCACCCCGAATATTTTCTCGCACAAAGTCACAAAGTCACTGAGGTATAAATTGAATTTGCCCATTGATGAGTCTTGTTATCCCGTCTTTCATCAGGCTTTCTCCGAAGTTCAACAGATAACCGAGCTTGCAACCGGTAAGCTTAAGATATGTTAGTACTTGTTTTTTATGTGCCGGTGTCACTGCTTCAATTAATTTCAACTCCAACATTACCTTGTCTTCGACCACTATATCCGCCCTAAAACCTTCGTTGAATTTGATCCCATGGTATTCTATTTGGATCTGGACTTGTCGTTTAAACTTCAAGCCTTTCAGTTCAAGTTCATGCGCAAGAAGAACCTCGTAAACAGTCTCAAGAAGCCCCGGACCGAGCTCCTTATGAAGATTAAGCGCGCAGTCCACGACAATTTTCCCGATCTGGTTTTCATTCATAATAAACACCCCCATTCATTTCATTTAAACATACAAAAACTTATCTCGCACTAAGCCGCGGAGTCACAAAGAATAAATTTCCCGAGGAAAATTTGCAGCGAGGCGCTCCGCTTCGCTGATGGATTTTTTGCCTGGCGCATTCAGCCCCCCTTTGTGTCTTTGTGCCTCCGTGCGAGGAAATCTTCCCCTGTATTCTGGAGTTTATCCAGCGGGCTTTCCACCACCGCCAGCTTCTTCTGCGCCACATGCGTGTAGATCATCGTCGTCTCCAGGCTCTTGTGCCCCAGCAATTCCTGAATCACCTTTATGTCCGTCCCGTTCTCAAGCAGGTGTGTCGCATAGCTGTGACGAAAAACATGGCAACTCCCGTGCTTGTTCATTCCACTTTTCTCGATGGCTCTTTTTACCAGTCTCTGAAATGAGTTGTCAAGCACATGGTGCCTCATC